>NZ_JAGYGK010000014.1:0-234541 GCF_019947395.1 Pseudomonas sp. BF-R-26
GCGGATGGCCGAGGCGGGGCTGAAGGTGATGCGTACCAATCAGGGCGCGTTGCAGCGGTTGCTGGATGGGTTGGGGCGGTTGATCGAGCGTTAAGACCGAGCCGAGCAAAAAAAAGATCGCAGCCTTCGGCAGCTCCTACAGGGTGTGCATCAATCCCAATGTAGGAGCTGCCGAAGGCTGCGATCTTTTGCTTTTATTGAGTCGGATTAGCCCTCAACTGCTCCGCCGCAGCCTTGGCCAGATCCGGTGGCAGGAAATCCTTGTCCGGGTTGTAGTCGGCTTTGAGATAACGCGTCAGATCCTGCAAATCCCCCGGGTTCAAAGTGCCGGCGGCTTGCTTCAAACGCAGGTTGTCGAGGATGTAGTCGTAGCGGGTGTTGTTGTAGTTGCGCACCGAGGTGTACAGCTGGCGCTGGGCATCGAGTACGTCAACGATGTTGCGCGTCCCCACCTGATAACCGATTTCGGTCGCTTCCACCGCGCTCTGGTTGGAGATGATCGACTGCCGGCGGGCCTGCACCTGCTCGACGTCGGTGTTCACGGCACGGTGCAGGTTGCGGGTGTTTTCCACGACCTGACGACGCAGGGCTTCGCGTTGCTGCTCGGACTGAGTCAGCCGTGAATAGGACTCACGCACCTGCGAGCTGGTCAGGCCGCCACTGTAGAGCGGAATGTTCAATTGCAGGCCAACCGTGCGCTGCTCGACATCGCCGCCGTAACGCACGCCGTTCGGGTTCGGGTTGGTAAAGCCGAGGGCATCGTTGTCACCTTTCTGGTATTGCGCGACCGCATCCAGGGTGGGCGCATGCCCGGCCTTGCGCTGCTTGAGAGTCTCCTCGGCGGCGCTTACCGCGTAGTTGCTGGCCAGCAAATTCAGGTTCTGCTTGGCGGCGGTGTCGACCCAGGCTTTGGCATCGTTCGGTGCCGGCGGCAGGATCGGTAAGGTGTGGACGATGCCCTGGATCGAATTGTATTGACGGTTGGTCAGGGTGATCAGCGCTTCGAACGCGTCATCCACCTGACGCTGAGCGAGAATCCGGTTGGCCCGCGCCGTGTCGTAACTGGCTTGGGATTGCAACACGTCTGTCTTGTCCGACAGGCCGACGTCGAAGCGCTCGTTAGACTGGTCGAGTTGACGCTTGAATGCTGCTTCTTCGGCCTTGGTCGAGGCCAGGGTGTCCTGGCTGCGCAGCACGTTGAAGTAGCTTTCGGCGCTTTGCAGAATCAGGTTCTGTTCGGTGGCCGAGAGTTGCAAGGCGGCCTGTTCGTTGACGTCCTTGGCGGCCTGCAACTGGAACCAGCGATCGGCGCGGAAAATCGGTTGCGCGAGGGTCGCCTGATACACCGTGCCACTGCGGGTCGAGGTCAGCGATGGCTGGTCGAGCGAGGTGCGGGTGTTGTTCAGGTCGGCGCCGGCGGACAGGTTGGGCAACAGCCCGGCGCGAGCCTGGGGCACGACCTCTTTCTGGGCGCCATATTGGGCGCGGGCGGCGGCAATGTCGGCATTGTTGTCCACCGCTTCCTGATAGACGCTGACCAGATCAGTTTTGGTCGATAAGGGCGCTTCAGCTGCCCAAGCCATTCCGTTGGACGCACAAGACACGGCAAGGGCCAGTGAGAGTTTGCGCAGCATGAGGCCATCCCTAAAAAATTACGCTGATAATTTGAGCGCCAAGGCTACGGCGCGGCGCCCTGCAGCGTCAAGGCGCGGCACGGCGTAGCGAGTGTAGTTGCACGCAGGCACGGCAACAATCCTGCAATTGCGCCATTCATCATGGTGTTTGCTGCGGAGTTGGCGTTCTTTGCCGGTTGTGTCTAGACTGGCCGGGTTCTTGTCGGGGTGCCTTGCTATGAGGCTGAGATCGAATAATTTCGGATCCCGTTGAACCTGATCAGGTTAGCGCCTGCGTAGGGAACAAGATTTCTCGTCACCCGGCGAGTCCTCTTGTGCTTCGTCCGGGATGTTGTTCGACAATCGAACACCCCTCGAGCACCGAGCACAGCACCAGCTGGTTTTCCCAGCGCCCGTGCGTCCATTCGTTTACAGGTTCGCTCCGACAAAAATCCACTGCCTGGATGTGTGTCTGGAGAGCCCGTGATGACTACAAAATCAAAAATCGAAACCAATCTGAGTGACTCGGCCAAGGTCGATCAGCAATCGGTTCAGCCGTTTACCCGCTCGCAAAAAATTTATGTTCAGGGCACTCGCCCGGACATTCTCGTGCCGATGCGCGAAATCAGCCTGGACGTGACCCCGACCGACTTCGGCGGCGAAATCAACGCGCCGGTGGTGGTGTATGACACCTCGGGCCCGTACACCGACCCCAACGTCATCATCGACGTGCGCAAAGGCCTCGCCGATGTGCGTTCACCGTGGATCGAGTCCCGTGGCGACACCGAGCGTCTGCCCGGCCTGAGCTCCAATTTCGGCCAGGAACGCCTCGCCGATGCCGAGCTGACCAAGCTGCGTTTCGCCCACGTGAACAACCCGCGCCGCGCCAAGGCCGGGGCCAACGTCAGCCAGATGCACTATGCGCGCAAAGGCATCATCACCGCCGAGATGGAATACGTCGCCATCCGCGAAAACATGAAGCTCGAAGTGGCCCGTGCCGCGGGCTTGCTGGACCAGCAGCACGCCGGCTACAGCTTCGGCGCCAGCGTGCCGAAAATCATCACGCCGGAATTTGTCCGTGAAGAGATCGCCCGCGGTCGCGCGATCATTCCGGCGAACATCAACCACACCGAACTGGAACCGATGATCATCGGCCGTAACTTCCTGGTGAAGATCAACGGCAACATCGGCAACAGCGCCTTGGGTTCGTCCATCGAAGAAGAAGTGGCGAAACTGACCTGGGGCATTCGCTGGGGGTCGGACACGGTCATGGACTTGTCCACCGGCAAGCACATTCACGAAACCCGCGAATGGATCATACGTAACTCGCCGGTGCCGATTGGTACCGTGCCGATCTACCAGGCCCTGGAAAAAGTCGGCGGCGCCGCTGAAGACCTGACCTGGGAGCTGTTCCGCGACACGCTGATCGAGCAGGCCGAGCAGGGCGTCGACTACTTCACCATCCACGCCGGCGTGCTGCTGCGCTACGTGCCACTGACCGCCAAACGCGTGACCGGTATTGTTTCCCGTGGCGGTTCGATCATGGCCAAGTGGTGCCTGGCGCATCACAAGGAAAACTTCCTCTACACGCATTTCGAAGACATCTGCGAAATCATGAAGGCCTACGACGTCAGCTTCTCGCTGGGCGATGGCCTGCGTCCGGGCTCGATTGCCGACGCCAACGACGCCGCACAATTCGGTGAGCTGGAAACCCTCGGCGAGCTGACCAAGATCGCCTGGAAGCACGACGTGCAGTGCATGATCGAAGGCCCGGGCCACGTGCCGATGCAGTTGATCAAAGAGAACATGGACAAGCAGCTCGAGTGCTGCGACGAGGCGCCGTTCTACACCCTCGGCCCGCTGACCACCGACATCGCCCCAGGTTACGACCACATCACCTCCGGTATCGGTGCGGCGATGATCGGCTGGTTCGGTTGCGCGATGCTTTGCTACGTGACGCCGAAGGAACACTTGGGCCTGCCGAACAAGGATGACGTGAAGACCGGGATCATCACCTACAAGATCGCCGCTCACGCTGCCGATCTTGCGAAGGGGCATCCGGGCGCGCAAATTCGTGATAATGCCTTGAGCAAGGCGCGTTTCGAATTCCGTTGGGAAGACCAGTTCAACCTGGGCCTGGACCCGGACACCGCGCGCTCGTACCACGACGAAACCTTGCCTAAGGATTCGGCCAAGGTCGCGCATTTCTGCTCCATGTGCGGGCCGAAATTCTGCTCGATGAAGATCACCCAGGAAGTCCGTGAATACGCGGCCAACCAGCGGATTGAAACTGTCGATGCGGAAGTTGCGCAAGGTCTGGCAGAACAGGCTGAGCGGTTCAAGCAGGAAGGTAGTCAGTTGTACAAGAAGGTTTGATTCAGCACTGATAACCCTGTGGCGAGGGGGCTTGCCCCCGTTCGGCCGCGAAGCGGTCGTAAATCCGGCGATGAGTTCTGACAGATAGAACTCGGTTGTCTGTTTTGGGGCTGCTGCGCAGCCCAACGGGGGCAAGCCCCCTCGCCACAAGGGATTGGGCTGGTCAACGCAACAACAAATGTCCCTCTGAGATAACACCCCTTGAGCATTCAACCCAGCACTTATTCCCCGGATTGCGCGGTGCCGATCGACAAGCGTGTCTTCGGCGGCCGTGATCTGTGTTCCCTGTGGTTCTCCCTCGGCATCGGCCTGATGGTTCTGCAGACCGGCGCGCTGCTCGCACCAGGTCTGGGCCTGTCCGGCTCGTTGCTGGCGATTTTTCTTGGCACGCTGGTCGGCGTTCTGTTGCTGGCCGCCGTCGGCGTGATCGGCAGCGACACCGGTCTGTCGTCGATGGCCGCGCTCAAACTCAGCTTGGGCCGTCATGGCGCCAGCCTTCCGGCGGTGTTGAACCTGCTGCAACTGATCGGTTGGGGCTCGTTCGAAATCATCGTGATGCGCGACGCCGCCAGCCTGCTCGGCGCCCGTGCCTTCAGCGAAGGTAGCCTGTGGTCGAGTCCTCTGCTGTGGACGCTGTTCTTCGGTGCATTGGCAACTCTGCTCGCCGTCAGCGGCCCATTGACCTTTGTGCGCAAAATCCTGCGCAAGTGGGGCATCTGGCTGCTGCTGGCCGCGTGCATCTGGCTGACCTGGAACCTGTTCGCCAAAGCCGATCTGGCGGCGTTGTGGGCGCAGGCCGGTGATGGTTCGATGCCGTTTGCCGTGGGCTTCGACATCGCGATTGCCATGCCGTTGTCCTGGCTGCCGCTGATTGCCGACTACTCGCGGTTCGGCAAGCGCGCGAAGAATGTTTTCGGCGGTACGGCGCTGGGCTTCTTTATCGGTAACTTCTGGCTGATGAGTCTGGGCGTGGCCTACACCCTGGCATTCGCGCCGAGCGGTGAAGTGAATGCCTTGCTGCTGGCGTTGGCCGGTGCAGGTTTGGGGATTCCATTGCTGCTGATTCTGTTGGACGAGTCGGAAAATGCCTTTGCCGATATTCACTCGGCGGCGGTATCCAGCGGGATTCTGTTGCGCTTGAAAGTCGAGCATCTGGCCTTGGCCATCGGCGTGATCTGCACGCTGATCGCCTGCCTGGCGCCATTGGCCCAGTATCAGAACTTCCTGCTGTTGATTGGCTCGGTGTTTGCGCCGCTGTTCGGCGTGGTGCTGGTGGATCACTTCATCCTGCGCAAGCGCAGCGCTCACGTAGCGTCAGCCGCATTGCGCTGGCCGGCATTGCTCGCCTGGTTGGGCGGGGTGAGCACCTATCATTTGCTGGCCAATCTCTATCCGGACATCGGCGCAACCCTGCCGTCGCTGGTACTGGCAGGGCTGCTGCAACTGCTGCTCGGTCGAGCCTTCAGCTACGGCCGGGAAACAGCTCAGGTTTGAAAATACCGTTCAGGCGCGGGTAGGGGATCTTCAGTTCGACGTGGCCCAATGCGTAAGGCGCGATGGTGCTCACTTCGTACTTGAGGATCACCCCGCCGTAGGTCAGCGCCACGTTCTGGGTTTTCACGAAGGGCCAGCTCTTCACGAACTCCGGTTCCTGATCGAGTTTGGTGCTGATCAGCCAGCTGTTGTGCGCCACTTGGGCCGCTTTCCAGAACGCCTCTTCCTGCCCCGGGATCAACATGTCCGAGAGGGTCAGTACTTTATGCTGCTGACGTGAATAGTTGATGAAGCCGCGGCCCGGCGTGCCATGGGCACCGCCGGTGTCCAGGTAGCTGGATAATTCAACGATCACCAAGCCGTCATGCTGCTCACGTACCTTGGCTTGCAGGTAGCTGCTGTAGCGCGGGCCGGCACTGCTCAAAAACTGCTCGCGATATGCCGCCAGCGTCGGCGCTACGGGGGCTTCGGGTGAGGTGCGGGTCATTTGCAACAGGCGTTTTTCGATGATGGCGTCAAGCGCAGGCTCATCCGGGAAACGCAGCGTATCGATGTTCACCAACGGGCAGTCAGGGGTCGTGCAGCCTGGTTTCAACTGTTCCGATGCGTCGCGGGTAGTTTCCAGCGGCGCTCGATAGTTGGGCTGGAACAAACTCTGGCAGGCGCCCAGGGTCAGGGCGATTGCGGCCACGGAGGCGATTTTAAAAAGCGACATGGGCGTCCTTCATAAAACAGGGAAAGGCGAAAAGTTACCCGCTTCGACTCTTAACGAAGCAGTCAGTTCGCCACTAAGCTAATTAGAGTTGGTTTCGCCCTCACCGTCTATCCCGCTGACTGGAAAGGGGCTGCATCAAACATCGCGGGCGCGTTAGGATGGCGCGAAGTCGAGGTTGCAAGTAACGAGTTGCAAGTAAAAAAAAGGAACCTCATAACGGATTTGCAGTAAACGAGGATTGTCATGACTGATTTTGCCAACGCCATTCCGACCGCCGTTGATATCGTTCGGCGCGAAAAGTGCTACGAGGGTTTCTATACGCTCGACCGCGTGCACTTGCGCCACGAATTGTTCGCGGGTGGCATGAGTCGCGAGATCAATCGTGAACTGTTCGTGCGCCACGATGCGGTGTGCGTGCTGCCTTACGATCCGCAACGCGACGAAGTGGTGCTGATCGAGCAGTTTCGCGTTGGCGCCATGGGCAAGACTGACAACCCATGGCTGATCGAACTGGTCGCCGGTCTGATCGACAAGGATGAAGTGCCGGAAGAAGTTGCTCACCGCGAAGCGCAGGAGGAAGCTGGGCTTGTATTCGGGGCACTCTGGCCGATAACCAAATATTTTCCATCGCCGGGTGGCAGTAACGAATTTGTGCATTTGTATCTGGGGCGTTGCGACAGTACCGGGGTTGGCGGCCTGCATGGGCTGGAGGAAGAGGCAGAAGATATTCGTGTCACGGTCTGGGCGTTCGAAGATGCCCTGCAAGCCGTACGCGACGGACGTATTGCCAACGCGCCAAGCATCATTGCCTTGCAATGGCTGGCTTTGAATCGCGTTGAAGTGAGGGGGTTATGGTCGTAAACAAGCTGCGCGATCGCTATCGGATCGACCTCGTCGGGCTACAAGCCTCCTGCGAGGCCAACTACGCGCGCCTGATGCGACTGTTGCCGGATATGCGTAGCGAGCCGCAGGCGCGGCGCATTGCCGTGACACACGGCGACCAGATGCTTGGCGTGCTGGCCCTGGAAGTGTTGCAAGTCTGTCCGTACACCACGACGCTGCAAGTACGCCAGGAACACAGCCTGCCGTGGCTGCCGGTTCCTCAACTGGAAGTTCAGGTCTATCACGACGCGTGCATGGCCGAAGTGGTCAGCGCCGAACATGCACGACGCTTCCGGGGCATCTATCCTTACCCGAACGCCGCGATGCATCAGCCGGACGAAAAGGCTCAGCTCAATCTGTTCCTGGGGGAATGGCTGAGTCATTGCCTGGCTTGCGGGCACGAGTACGCCGTTGTGCGCTAAGAGCCCTGTGTAGTTGTGAACTGCGTCCGGTTCACAGATTTCCTCTTTTGATCGTCCCCCAGCATAATTGCGGCACTTACCCATCCCGTGATCACGCCCTGGGAGAACGCCTTGCCGAGCGTATCCACATTGACCACCGCCGATCCGGCGTTGCTGGTGCAACTCTCCGACAGCCATCTGTTTGCCGAGGCGGACGGGACGTTGCTGGGCATGAATACCCGCGACAGCCTGCAAAAGGTCATTGAGCTGGTAAAGCTTCAGCAGCCGCAGATCGACTTGATCATTGCCAGTGGCGATCTTTCACAGGACGGGACGCTGGAGTCGTATCAGCTGTTTCGTGACCTGACCCGACAGATTGATGCGCCGGCACGCTGGATTCCCGGTAATCACGACGAGCCGCAGATTATGGCCGAGGCGGCAGTGCAGAGTGCCCTGCTGGAACCGGTGGTGGACATCGGCAACTGGCGGGTTACGTTGCTCGATTCGGCGGTGCCGGGGTCGGTGCCGGGGTATTTGCAGGATGAGCAGTTGCAATTGCTGGCCCGCTCATTGAGTGAGGCACCGCAGCGGCATCATTTGGTGTGTTTCCATCATCATCCGGTGTCGATCGGGTGTGCGTGGATGGAGCCCATTGGATTGCGCAATCCAGAAGCGTTGTTCGCGGTGCTGGATCGGTTTCCACAGATGCGTGCGGTGTTGTGGGGGCATGTGCATCAGGAAATTGACCAGGAGCGCAATGGTGTACGCCTGATCGCATCGCCCTCGACCTGTATTCAGTTCGAACCGGGCAGTGATGATTTCAAGGTGAACGAGCAGGCGCCGGGGTATCGATGGTTGCGGCTTTTGCCGGATGGTCGGCTGGAAACAGGTGTTGAGCGCATCACCGGTTTCGATTTCCAGATTGATTACGGCTCCAACGGCTACTGATTTATTTGTCATTTCCAAAGACCGAGGCGCGGTCATCGCGGGCAAGCCCGCTCCCACAGGGATTTGTGAGCGCCTAAGATCCTTGTGGGAGCGGACTTGCCCGCGATGGCGTCCGCCAAGGCAACCTGATTTCCACGCATATCCCCGATTTTCCCGACACCCTGTAAACTGCGCCTCTTTACCCGACGCACAGGGGGCTCAAATGTCTGGTTCGATCCTTTATATCCACGGTTTCAACAGCGCGCCGGCGTCGAAAAAGGCCTGCCAGTTGATCAATGTGATGGAACGGCTGGGCTTGATCGATCAATTGCGTGTGCCGGCCTTGCATCACCATCCTCGCGAGGCCATCGGTCAGCTGGAGCTGGCGATTGCCGAGCTGGGGCGGCCACTGCTGGTCGGCAGCTCCCTCGGCGGCTACTATGCGACTCACTTGGCCGAGCGCCATGGCTTGAAAGCCCTGTTGATCAACCCTGCTGTCAGCCCACACCGGATGTTCGACGGGTTCTTGGGGACGCAGAAAAACCTGTACACCGATGAGACTTGGGAATTGACCCACGACCACGTAACGGCCCTGGCCGAGCTGGAAGTGCCGGCACCCCAGGATCCGCAGCGGTTTCAAGTGTGGTTGCAGACCGGCGATGAAACGCTGGATTATCGCCTCGCCCAGCAGTATTACCGGGCGTGTGCCTTGCGTATCCAGGCGGGCGGCGACCATAGTTTCCAGGGTTTTGCCGAGCAACTGCCGGCAATGCTGAGTTTTGCCGGCATCGGCGCAGATTTGTATCAGGCGATTGATTTCACTGCACTGTGATTTGTCGCCTCTTTTTCACAGAACACTTTTTACAGGCGGACGACGAGACCCCATGGCCACTCCCAGCGCTAGCTCTTATAACGCAGACGCCATCGAAGTCCTCTCGGGCCTCGACCCGGTGCGCAAACGCCCCGGCATGTACACCGACACCAGTCGGCCGAACCACCTCGCCCAGGAAGTCATCGACAACAGCGTCGACGAAGCCTTGGCCGGGCATGCGACATCGGTGCAGGTCATCCTGCACGCCGATCACTCTTTGGAAGTCAGCGATGACGGCCGTGGCATGCCGGTGGACATTCACCCGGAAGAGGGTGTGTCGGGCGTCGAGCTGATCCTCACCAAGCTTCATGCGGGCGGCAAGTTTTCCAACAAGAACTACCAGTTCTCCGGCGGTTTGCACGGGGTGGGTATTTCCGTGGTCAACGCCTTGTCGACCGAAGTCCGGGTGCGTGTAAAGCGCGACGGCAACGAATACCAGATGACTTTCGCTGACGGTTACAAAAAGACCGAGCTGGAAGTGATTGGCACCGTTGGCAAGCGCAACACCGGCACCAGCGTGTTCTTCGCGCCGGACCCGAAGTACTTCGATTCGCCGAAATTCTCCATCAGCCGCCTCAAGCACGTGCTCAAGGCCAAGGCCGTTCTGTGCCCGGGGCTGCTGGTCAGTTTTGAAGACAAGGCCACCGGCGAGAAAGTCGAATGGCATTACGAAGACGGCCTGCGCTCCTACCTGGTGGACGCGGTCAGCGAGTTCGAACGCCTGCCGGACGAACCGTTCTGCGGCAGCCTGGCCGGTAATAAAGAAGCGGTCGATTGGGCGTTGCTGTGGTTGCCCGAGGGCGGCGACAGCGTTCAGGAAAGCTACGTCAACCTGATCCCGACGGCCCAGGGCGGTACTCACGTCAACGGTTTGCGTCAGGGCTTGCTCGATGCGATGCGCGAGTTCTGCGAGTTCCGCAGCCTGTTGCCGCGTGGCGTGAAGCTGGCGCCGGAAGACGTCTGGGAACGCATTGCGTTCGTCCTGTCGATGAAAATGCAGGAACCGCAATTCTCCGGTCAGACCAAGGAACGCCTGTCATCCCGTGAAGCGGCCGCTTTCGTTTCCGGTGTGGTCAAGGACGCTTTCAGCCTGTGGCTCAACGCTCACCCGGAAACCGGCATGCTGCTGGCGGAACTGGCGATCAACAACGCCGGCCGTCGTCTGAAGGCCAGCAAGAAGGTTGAGCGTAAGCGCATTACCCAAGGGCCGGCGTTGCCGGGCAAACTCGCCGACTGCGCCGGGCAGGACCCGATGCGTTCCGAGCTGTTCCTGGTGGAAGGTGATTCCGCCGGCGGTTCGGCCAAGCAGGCGCGGGACAAAGAGTTTCAGGCGATCCTGCCATTGCGCGGCAAGATTCTGAACACCTGGGAAGTCGACGGCAGCGAAGTGCTGGCCAGCCAGGAAGTGCACAACATCGCCGTGGCCATCGGTGTCGATCCGGGCTCGGCGGACATCGCCCAGCTGCGTTACGGCAAGATCTGCATCCTCGCCGACGCCGACTCCGACGGTCTGCACATCGCCACATTGCTGTGCGCCTTGTTCGTCCAGCATTTCCGCCCGCTGGTGGATGCCGGTCACGTCTACGTCGCCATGCCGCCGCTGTACCGTATCGACCTGGGCAAAGAAATTTACTATGCCCTGGACGAGGCTGAGCGCGATGGCATTCTCGATCGTCTGGTAGCCGAGAAGAAACGCGGCAAACCACAGGTCACCCGATTCAAAGGCCTGGGTGAAATGAACCCGCCACAGCTGCGCGAAACCACCATGGACCCGAACACACGGCGTCTGGTGCAGTTGACGCTGGAAGATTTCGACGCGACCTCGGAAATGATGGACATGCTGCTGGCGAAAAAACGCGCTGGCGATCGCAAGTCCTGGCTGGAGTCCAAGGGCAACCTGGCCGAGGTTCTGGGCTGATGCGATTTGGCTGGGCCCTGGCGTGTGCGTTGCTGCTGACCTCGGTAACGGTTTCGGCGGAGCCTGCACCCGAGCTGCGCCTGTTATCCGAGCATGCCGTCGACGGCATGCGCGGCGGCAATCTGTCGGGGCTGGCCCAGTGCGGCAGGGATCTGTGGACCGTTTCGGATCGTGACGATGATCAAATCTATCGCCTCGACACTCGCAACAACACCTGGCAAGCCGAAACCGTGCGCATTGACGTACCCCTGGTGCCCGACAGCGGTTTGCCCTGGGGCTTGCGTTCGCGGACCTGGGCGGCGTCGTTCGTGCGGGGTGGGAACCTGGATTTCGAAGGTATTACCTGCGACAGCGCCGGCAATCGTTACATCGTCAGCGAAGCGCACGCCGCGGTGCTGCAAGTTCCGCCAATCGGGCCTGCGTCCTGGCTGAAAATCTCGCCGATGCTGGTACGCGAAGCACGGGCCAGCGGTATGTTGCTGCACTTCAATTCGTTGTTCGAAGGCCTGGCGATCAATCCGGCCGGTGACACGCTGTGGCTGGCCGCCGAACGTGAGCGCCGCGGTTTGCTGCTGATCAAGCGCCAGCAAACGGTCTGGGACTGCAAGGGTGGTTGTGTGCTGCTGAGTGAGGCAGGGGTGGAAATGCAGCCAGCACAATTTCCCAAGGCCAGAGCGCGCTCCCGGGATTTTGCCGATCTGTCATTGTTTGACGGCAAATTGTTTACCCTTGAGCGCAACGCCTTTCGGGTTTGCCGCCGCGATGCGGTGACGGCCAAGGTCGAGCGCTGCTGGTCGTTTGCCGCCGAGGCCTTGCAGGAAAACCGTCGTTATTCACAGCCCTTTGGGCTGGCGGAAGCGTTGATCGTGGACGCCGACGGTGCCTGGATCGGTATCGACAACAATAATGGTGCGCGCGTCGACGGCGAGAAACGCCCGATTGTCTGGCGCTTTGCCGCGCCTGAAGGTGGCTGGAGTGCCAAGCCATGAGTCGACAACCGCCGGGCAAACGCGCCGGTCGGGTGTTGATGGTGTTGGCCTGGTGCGCCGCGCTGTTTCTGGCAACGCGGTTTTTCGGCCAGTGGGAGGCGCGTCAGCAAAATCCCAACGCCGTCGTCAGCTCCGAGCAGGGCGAAGGTTTTATCGAAGTGAAGCTGATCAGCAACAGCCAGGGGCATTTTATCGCCACTGGCCAGATCAACGGCCAGCCGGTGGAGTTCATGCTCGATACCGGTGCGACCGACGTGGCGATCCCGGCCGAAGTGGCCGAGCGGCTGAAACTGGAAAAAGGCTTTGGGGTGACCCTGAGCACGGCCAATGGCTTGAGCGAGGGCTATCGAACCCGCCTCGACCGTCTGCAATTGGGCGACATCGTGCTGCGTGACGTTCGCGCGCTGGTGGCGCCCGGTTTGCACGGCAATCAGGTGCTGCTCGGTATGAGCGCACTGAACAAACTTGAATTTACCCAGCGCGGTGGCACCATGCTGCTGCGCCAGACAACGAACTGATGAGGCCCGCATGAGCGACTCCCTTGATCTCAGCCTGGACGGTGTAGAACGCCGGTCACTGGCTGACTTCACCGAAAATGCCTACCTCAACTACTCCATGTACGTGATCATGGACCGTGCCTTGCCGCATATCGGCGACGGCCTGAAACCGGTACAGCGGCGCATCATCTATGCGATGAGCGAGTTGGGGCTGGACGCCGATTCCAAGCACAAGAAATCGGCGCGTACCGTCGGTGACGTGCTCGGTAAGTTCCACCCGCACGGCGACTCGGCGTGCTACGAAGCCATGGTTCTGATGGCCCAGCCGTTCAGCTACCGCTACACGCTGGTCGACGGCCAGGGTAACTGGGGTGCGCCGGACGATCCGAAGTCCTTCGCCGCCATGCGTTACACCGAAGCGCGGCTGTCGCGTTATTCCGAAGTGCTGCTCAGCGAACTGGGTCAGGGCACCGCGGACTGGGGCCCGAACTTCGACGGCACGCTGGAAGAGCCTTTGGTATTGCCGGCCCGTTTGCCGAACATTCTGCTCAACGGCACCACCGGTATCGCCGTGGGCATGGCCACCGACGTACCGCCGCATAACCTGCGCGAAGTCGCGACCGCTTGCGTGCGCTTGCTGGACGAGCCGAAAGCCACGGTCGAACAGCTCTGCGAACACATCCAGGGCCCGGATTACCCGACCGAAGCGGAAATCATCACGCCGCGCGCCGACCTGCTGAAAATCTACGAAACCGGCAAGGGCTCGGTGCGCATGCGCGCCGTGTACCACATTGAAGACGGTGACATCATCGTCACCGCGCTGCCGCACCAGGTGTCCGGTGCCAAGGTGCTGGAACAGATAGCGGCCATGATGCAGGCCAAACCGTCGAAAGCCCCGCAGATCGCTGACCTGCGAGACGAGTCCGACCACGAAAACCCGTGCCGGATCGTGATTATTCCGGGTGCACGCAAAAACTTTGACCACGACGCGCTGATGCAACACTTGTTCGCTAGCACAGAGCTGGAGTCGAGCTACCGGGTCAACATCAACATCATCGGTCTGGATGGCAAGCCGCAGTTGAAAAACCTGCGGGCCTTGCTGGTCGAGTGGCTGGAGTTCCGGGTGCAGACCGTGCGTCGTCGTCTGCAATTCCGCCTGGACAAGGTTGAGCGTCGCCTGCACCTGTTGGACGGTTTGTTGATTGCTTACCTCAATCTGGATGAAGTGATTCACATCATCCGCACCGAGGAACATCCGAAAGCCGCACTGATCGAGCGTTTCGCCCTGAGCGAAATCCAGGCCGATTACATCCTCGACACCCGTTTGCGTCAGTTGGCGCGACTGGAAGAAATGAAGCTGCGCGCCGAGCAGGATGAACTGCTCAAAGAACAAGCCAAGCTGCAAGCCCTGCTGGGCAGCGAAGCCAAGCTGAAAAAGCTGGTGCGCACCGAGCTGATCAAGGACGCCGAAACGTATGGCGACGACCGTCGTTCGCCAATCGTCGAGCGTGCAGAAGCCAAGGCCTTGACCGAGCATGATCTGCTGCCGAACGAGAAAGTGACCGTAGTTCTGTCGGAAAAAGGCTGGGTTCGCTCTGCCAAGGGGCACGAAATCGACGCCACCGGGCTTTCCTACAAGGCCGGGGATGGTTTCAAGGCCTTGGCGCCCGGTCGCTCCAACCAGTTTGCAGTGTTTATCGACTCCACTGGTCGCAGCTATTCGGTGGCTGCACACACGCTGCCCTCGGCCCGAGGCCAGGGCGAACCGCTGACCGGCCGCCTGACGCCGCCGCCAGGGGCGAGTTTCGAATGCGTGCTGATGCCTGAAGACGATTCGCTGTACGTGATCGCCTCCGACGCTGGTTATGGTTTCGTGGTCAAGGGTGAAGACCTGCAAGCCAAGAACAAGGCGGGCAAGGCTCTGTTGAGTCTGCCGAACAACGCCAAAGTGATTCTGCCGCGTCCGGTAGCCGATCGTGAGCATAACTGGCTGGCCTCGGTGACCACCGAAGGTCGCTTATTAATTTTCAAAATCAGCGATCTGCCACAATTAGGTAAAGGTAAAGGTAATAAGATCATCGGGATTTCCGGTGAACGTGTTGCCAGTCGCGAAGAATATGTCACGGACATTGCTGTTTTGCCGGAGGGTGCCACTTTGGTGCTACAGGCCGGAAAACGTACCTTGTCGCTGAAGGCGGACGACCTCGAACACTACAAAGGTGAGCGTGGGCGTCGCGGTAACAAACTGCCACGTGGCTTTCAGAGGGTTGATGCGCTGTTCGTCGAAAACCTCAATTAAGCGTCCTAGAGCGCTCGATCTACGATTTAACGCGTAGATCGACGCTTTGCCGCTGGAGTCGGAACGCATATTCACGGATGATATGGCCTTTCAAGCGCCGGCGTAGCCGAGCGTTCTTCATATTTTTTGAGTATTTTCACTGTGGTTAGCCTTGTGGCAGCCACCTGGATGGGACGATGACTGCTCTGCGCCTTCCTTTTATTTTGATGCTCGCCGGCGTTCTTGGCCTGGCGGGTTGCAGCGTTCACCAACCGGTGTCGCTGTATCAGCTGGACAGCGGAAGTCCGGCTCAGCCTGCGCAAAGCGCGGGCATGGCGGTATTGCTTGGCCCGGTAACGGTTGCCGACTACCTGCAACGCGAAACCTTGTTGCAGCGTCAGCCCGATGGCAGCCTGCAAGCTTCGGTTGATGGTCGTTGGGCGGGTAGCCTGTCGTCCGACATCGATCAGTTGTTGCTGCGTCAGGTTGCCGGTCATCTGGACAGCCAGCGCGTTGTCCTGGCACCGGCAACACTGGGCTTCACGCCGGATGTTCAGGTTCTGCTGACGATCACGCGTCTGGACTCGGGTGCGTCGCAACCGGCGATCCTTGATGCGCAATGGCGCCTGATCGACCGTCGTGGTCAGGTGCGCGATAACCGCATCATTCATCTGCAGGAGCAGCACGCTGGCGGGACTGCGGCTCAGGTTCAGGCTCAGGGTGTGTTGCTGCAGCGTCTGGCCGAGCAGCTGTCGACGGCGCTCAAGCCGCTGGCCAACCAGCCGCCGATCGCTGAAGCGCCACGCAAGCAGGCTGCCAAGCCTGTGGCACCGGCAGCAGAGCCGGAGAAGCAACCGAAAATCCCGATGGCTTCGCCGATTCGCACGGATATGGAAGTGTTCAGGTTCTAAGCCTGGATGGATTCGAAACGAGGCCCGCGTAGATGCGGGCCTTGTTGTTTCTGCAGGTTGGAGATCTGCGGTGCTGCTGCCGGCCTCATCGCGGGCAAGCCCGCTCCCACAGGGATTTCTGTCGTACACAGGTTTTGTATTCGCAGAGGTCAATGTGGGAGCGGGCTTGCCCGCGATGGGGCCGGGACAGGCAACAAAAAGCCCAGATCAAAAGATCGCAGCCTTCGGCAGCTCCTACAAGGACCGTGTAGGCCGCGGCCTTGCAGGTGCATGCGAACTTTGTAGGAGCTGCCGAAGGCTGCGATCTTTTCAGACGGTCACCAAAAAGCCCGCAGGCGATCACTCATCTGCGGGCTTCTTTACAGCGGGGGCTAGCGTTTACGCCCGGCGTTCGTGCATCCGCGCCAGTTGCCGCTCCAGCATCGACGGATAGGGCTCCATCAAGCGCTCTACGCAGCACGCACCTTCAGGGCTTGCGATCGGCCGGATCCGGGCACGCTGGCGAATCAGCGCGTCGTCACTGATCTTGCGCTCAACCAGCAGCAGGTTGCGGCTGTGTTGCGACAGGGCCAGTGCATCCTGAGCTGTTTCAGTCAGCAGCAGATCAATCTGGCTCAAGCCGAACAGTTCGTCACCCAGCGTCAGACCCAGTTGCAGTTGCAGGGTGATGCCGCTGTCGGCGACTTCGATCTGCAACTGATGACCCAGGGCACGCAGCAACTCACCGCAGCAGATGGCGTTGGTCAGGTAGTCGTCGCCACTGTCTTCGTTGTGGAACAGCATCAGCGTGCTGCCATCGTTCAGGGTGTGCAGTTCGCTCTGGTAAAGCGACGCGGCCTGATCGAGGCAATCGCGGTAGCGTTTCAGCAGCTCTTCCAGACGTGCGCGGGGCAGGCGGCGCAATTGATCTTGCGCACCCAGTTGCACGGCCAGTACCGCGCTGTGCTGCGGCAGGTTCGATACCTTCGGCTTTACGACTGGTTTCGGCGCGCTATCTGCCGAATCATCACGCAGATCGGCAAACGGATCTTCGTCGTCCTCATCGTCTTCGACGGTGCTGACAGTGCGCCGCGGCGCAGGCTTGAGGCCGGCGACAGGCTTGGTTTCGTCAAAACTCGGATCGCGCAGGTTACGCACTTCGAAGCTCGGCTCGTTATCGTCGGCCTCTTCGTAATCGCTGTCGTCGTATTCAGGCTCCGGCGCGGGTTCCGGCTCGGCCGGCTCCGGTGCGAAATTGGCGTGCAGCTGACGGGCGAGGTCGCCGACCTCATCCTGGCGCTCGGTGGCCGGGGTGTATTCGTCGATATTGCGCAGCCACACCCGCAATTGCATCAGCGGTGTGGAGATATTGCGTCCCAGGCGCAGGCTCAAGGCCAGGGACAGCGCCAGCAGAATCGCACTCAGAATGCCCATGCTTTGCAGGCTGATGGTCATCGGTTGCTGGAACTGATCCATGTCCAGGCTGATGCGCAGTTGCCCGGCGGTCACGTCCTGAAAAGTGATCTTGCTCTGGTACATGCCCTCGGCTTCGCCCAAGAGGCTATGCTTGGGGCGCTGACCGGCTTCGGCGAGGATGCGGTTATCCACGCTATAAATGGCGGCGTGAGCCACCAGTTTGTTCTTGGTCAGGTTGTTGAGCAGCACGTTCAGGCTGAGGATGTCATTGGACACCAACAGTTCCGTGGCCGAGGTCGCGGTCTGGGTGGTCAGGCTTTCGCCCAGGGCATCCGCCTGCTCGTGCATGGCCTGCTTGAACTGCAAACCCATCACGCAGGCATAGATCACCAGGGCCAGAGCGACCAGGATCACGTTATGGCTGGCAATGCGCAATGCGATCGGTACACGGCGATGACGCAGTGCCCGGAAGATCAGCAGAAAGAAGTTATCGGTTTTTACTGGCGTGGGCCGGTTCACTTGAGCTCGGCTCTTTGTCCGTGAAGTTGACGCGCAGTATAGCGACAGGCCCTAGGCCGTCAAAGCGCTCGCGGTGCCCGATGGTCACTGAAAATGGGTAGAATGCGGTTTTTTTCCACCTGCGGGGGTGCGCCTTGCGCGAAATCGTCCTGATAAACATCACGGGAGTCGACCGTCCGGGTCTGACTGCGGCCATTACCGGCGTTCTGGCCCAGGGTGGTGTGAACATTCTCGACATCGGTCAGGCTGTGATCCACGACACCCTGTCGTTTGGCATCCTGGTTGAAATTCCCGATACCGAACAAGGTAACTCGGTGCTCAAGGACATCCTGTTCAAAGGCTATGAGCTTGAGCAACAGGTGCGTTTCACGCCGGTGTCCGAAGAGGATTACCAGCTGTGGGTCGGCAATCAGGGCAAGAAACGCCACATCGTCACCCTGCTGACCCGCAAAGTAACCGCCGAGCAATTGCAGCGTGTGAGTTCGATCACCGCCAAATATGGTTTGAATATCGACCATATCGATCGCCTGTCCGGGCGCATGCCTCTGGACACCCCGGCTGACAAGGGCAAGGGCTGCATCGAGTTTTCCGTGCGCGGCGAGGCGGCGGATCCGCAAGCGCTGCGGGCCGAATTCCTCAGCGTCGCTCAAGAATTGAACGTCGACATCGCCTTCCAGGAAGATTCGCTGTTCCGCCGTAACCGCCGTTTGGCGGTGTTCGACATGGACTCGACACTGATCGAAGCCGAAGTCATCGACGAACTGGCCAAGGCTGCTGGTGTGGGCGACCAGGTTTCTGCAATTACCGAGCGGGCGATGGCCGGCGAGCTGGACTTCCGCGCCAGCTTCAAGGAGCGCCTGGCCTTGCTGCAAGGTCTGGACGTCAGCGTGTTGGACTCCATCGGCGCCTCGCTGCGCCTGACCGAAGGCGCCGAAACCCTGTTCGCCGAACTCAAGCGTCTGGGCTACAAGACAGCGATTCTGTCGGGCGGTTTCACCTACTTCGCCAAGCAACTGCAGGCCAAGCTGGGCATCGACTACGTGTTCGCCAACGAACTGGCTGTGGTCGATGGCAAAGTTACTGGCGTGGCGGTCGAGCCGATTGTCGATGCGCAACGCAAGGCGGATCTGCTGCGTGAGCTGGCGCATAAGGAAGGCTTGCGTCTGGAGCAGACGATTGCCGTCGGTGACGGTGCCAACGACCTGCCGATGCTGGCGATTGCCGGGCTGGGCGTGGCGTTCCGTGCCAAGCCGCTGGTCAAGCAATCGGCGAAGCAGGCGATTTCCACCCTTGGGCTGGATGGCGTGCTGTATCTGCTGGGCTTCCGGGATCGCGACGGGCAGCTCTGAGTTTCAGGTTGTCTGGGCGGGCCTCTTCGCGGGCAAGCCCGCTCCCACAAGGATAGCGGAGACCCTGTGGGAGCGGGCTTGCCCGCGATTGGGCGCGCCGCGGCTTCGTGGATTCACGCTCAAAGCGACTTCCACAACGAATCAAACTCTTCCACTACCCCGACCACGCCGCTCCCCGCGGCGTTTTCGTTTCTGGCTGTCTCAAGCGAACGGTAGGCAAACTGATTGAAGCTGTTGGTGCTCGCCACTCGCCGCTCCAGCCCGGCCGGGCGTTCCTCGCCGTTGGTGTTGATCAACACCTTGTTGCCTTCCTGGAACGGCAGGCGCGGCGTGAGCAGGGTGGCCGGCAGGTCGATGGCGCTGATGGCGGGCAGTAACAGCCCGCGCAAGTACTGGCTGTGCTCGTCGTGGGAGCGTATCAGTTGCAGGCCGCAGGGTTCGGCGCAAGGCGCGACCTGCTCGATACCCATCTGCGTGCCGCCGCCCCGCACCTGGCGGATCCAGCGCACCACTGCAATGCTCCAGCCTTGACCGGCAGCATCCTCGATACCGACCATTTCGCCAGCCTGTAGCTCGGCGGGCACCGCGCCGGGCCAGGCCAGGCAATAGCCGCCAGGGCTGTGATTGATCACCGGCAGCGCATAGGTCGGGAAATGCTGCTGGCGGTCGGATGCCTCATGGCTCTCATCGTTTTGAAGGTGCGGGTATTCGATCTCTTCGTAGGGCAGCAGCGTATCCGCGGTGCCATGGGGGGCGGCGTCGAAGGCGTGGCGCCATTGGTCTTTGGCGCGACCTGTCGGGTCGGTCGCCGAGAACTGCGCGGGGCGGACACTGGGTTTCTTCAGGATGTCGTTGAACGAGCGTTGCCCGCCGAGATAAAAGTGCAATGCGCTCATGCCCACGCACAGGGTCAACGTGCCGTGGCCGACGGTGCGATGAAAGCTGCGCTCGGCGGCCTGGCCCCAGGCGGCATGCAGGTGTTGCAGCGTATCCAGATTCAGTCCCGCCGGAACGGGCAATGGCGATGCCTTATCGGCCGACTGTTGTAGATGGGTTTCGATGGCCGCGACCAGAGGTTGCGGGTCGATCCCCAGCAAGCTCTCCTGTTGTTCGGCGAGGAATTTGGAGCGGTAACGCGGCCCGATGTCGAGATCCGGGGCGATGGCAAACAGCCCGTTGTCCGGTTTGGCCGGTTGCAGCTTGATCCACTGGCTCCAGGGTTCGAGCACCTCGGCGAGCCGGGCGATCTGGTTCTGGCGCAGTTGATTGCAGCGTGAAGCACCCAGCAGGAGGGCGACGACGTAGGTTTGCTCGATGCTCAGGCTTTGCGTCTGACTGGCCATTTCATCACGCATGCTCAAATTTTGCAGCTGGAACTGACAGCCAATCCGGTACAGCTGATGTAACTCAAGCCACAGATTTTCGGGCACCGGGCAATAGAGTTCAGTGGCGCGGATCAACGCGCCGTTCAGGCAATGGATTGCCCGCTGCAATGCCTGGGTCAGCAGCGGTGCTCGGTCCTTGCTGAAGTGCGGTGCGTTGCGGATGACGATTTGCTTGTAGCCAATCGCCAAGTGGCTCTGCAACGCCTGACAAAGGTTGGCGATCTTGCGCGAGCGCTCGTCGAGCACAATGGCCTGATGCAGGAAATGCCGCTCCAGGTGCTTGCAGACGTAATACACCTCGGGCCGCAGCAGTTCGAGCAATTGCAGGCGATTGTCGCTGGGTGTGAGCAGTTGGTTGAGTTCGCTCAAGCCTTGATACAACTGGCGAGCGGTTTCGCCGATGTTGGCTTTGGGCAGGTTGGCGATCCAGCGCTTGAGGTCGCGAGGTGTGGCTTCGCAGAAAGACAGACGCGACAGCGTCGGGATCGGTGCGCGTAGCAGCAGGACAGGATTGGTCTCATTCATGCCGTAGACAAACTCCGACCGGGAAATGGGCAGTGAATGACTTGACTGTAGCAGCTATGAACGCTGGAGGGGATGTCGCGATATTTACGTCACGCTTGCCTTCGGCAGCTCCAGGGGGATGCGCCGCCCAAAAGAAATTCGGGCGGCGGGTCCGGGATCAGGCGGTTGGCAAGCCGATGCCCTGGCCCATCTCCACTGGCGAAAGGGCGCCCAGCCCTTCAGCCCATTTCACTTGATCCGGCCCGAACAGCACGACCGCCGTGGAGCCGAGCTTGAAGCGACCCAATTCCGCGCCTTTCTTCAGATGGATCGGCGCACGGGCGGCTTCGTCGTAGCGGAAGGTTTTCAGTTCGCGTTTTGGCGGCGTGATCAGCCCGGCCCAGACAGTTTCGATCGACGCCACAATCATCGCGCCCACCAGCACTACGGCCATCGGGCCACGTTCGGTATCGAAAATGCACGCCACACGCTCGTTGCGAGCGAACAGTTCCGGTACGTTTTCAGCGGTGGTCTGGTTGACCGAGAAGATGCGGCCGGGGATGTAGACCATCTCGCGCAGGGTGCCGGCCAGCGGCATGTGCACGCGGTGGTAATCCTTGGGCGAGAGGTAAATAGTGGCGAAATCACCGCCCATGAATGGCGCTGCGTTGGCTGCGTCACCACCGAGCAGTTCCAGCACGCTGAAGCTGTGGCCCTTGGCCTGGAAAACGCGACCGTGTTCGATCGGGCCGAGCTGGCTGACGGCACCGTCGGCCGGGCTGAGGATCGCGCCTGGGGTTTGGTCCAGCGGGCGAGCACCGTCTTTCAAGGCTCGAGTGAAGAACGCATTGAAGTGCTCGTAAGCCGTCAGGTCTTCGACCAGCGCCTGGGACATGTCCACTTGATAACGCTTGGCGAACCAGGCGGTTAAGGCGTTCTTGAACCAGCGCACGCGGCATTCGGCAATGCAGCCGGCCAGTCGCGAGAGCAAGTGGTGGGGCAGCAGGTATTGGCTGAGGATAAACAAACGCTTATTCATTAACTGTCCTTAAAAAACCTTAAATCTCTACGGGCGTGTCGGGATGGTTGCCCCATTCGCCCCAGGAGCCGGCGTAACCTTTGACTCGCGGATAACCGAGCGACTTGGCTACTAGATACGTGAAGCCAGAACGATGGTGAGTCTGGCAGTGGGTAATGACTTCTTTGTCTTTGGTGATACCGAGTTGTTCCAGGATTTTCGGCATGTCGGTGCGGATGCGCAGGTTGCGCGCCTGATCCATGCCGGCTGTCCACTCGAAATTGACCGCGCCGGGAATGTGCCCGCCCTTGGCTGCCAGCACTTTCTCGCCGGAGTATTCCAGCGGCCCGCGCGCGTCCCAGATCGCCAGATCGGCGGCACCGAGACGGCTTTGCAGGTATTCGCGGGTGGCGATGGGTTCGTCGTGCAGGGTCAGGGCGACCGGGCCACCGATCGCTGGCGGGATCTGGATCGACATTGGCAAACCTTCTGCCAGCCAGGCCGGCAGGCCGCCATCGATATAGTGATACTTGCTGTGGCCGATGACATCCAGCAGCCAGATAAAGCGACCGGCCCAACCGCCGCCTTCGTCGTCATAGACGACGTAGACCGCATCGGGGTTGTGGCCCAGTTCGCCGAACAATGCTTCAAGCGCGGCCTGGGTCGGCAGCAGGCCTGGCGCAGGCGCCTGACCCAATTGAGTACGTTTTGGATCGACAAAGCGTGCCCCGGGGATATGCCCTGCGGCATAGCGGGCGCTGCTGGTCAGGTCCACCAGAATCAGTTCGCGGGAGTCGAGACGCGGGAGCAGGTCGCTCGGCTCGATCACCAGCGCCAAGCCAGAGAAGTCAGACATGTGAGGTCTCCAGAGCACAAAGGGGAGGATTGTAGCGCAGCGTCATGAGGGCCTGTTATCAGTTATTTCGGCACAGGAAATAACTGAAAACAGTTAAGCCGTAATGCGATCTGTAGCAGCTGCCGCGTTCGGCTGTAGCAGCTGTCGAGCCCCAGCGAGGCTGCGTTCGGCTGCGAAGCAGTCGTCAAATCAGAGCGTGCGGTGCATCAGGCAGATCGCGTCAGCCAGATTCACGACTGCTTCGCAGCCGAACGCAGCCTCGCTGGGGCTCGACAGCTGCTACACCGGCATCAGCCCCTAGCGGTGGCTAAAGCTGTGCAGGGCCTTTTCGATGCATTGCGCGGTTTTGCCGAATGCTTGCACGGTAATTTCCGAGAACGGCCCGCCGCCCTGATCCACCACCACGATCATGATCACCCGACCGTTGTTGACCAGGGAACGCAACAGCAGGTGTTCACCACTGAACTGTTTACGCAGGCTGGCCGGCAGCAGGGCCGAGAATTGTGCGTTGTTGGCTGGCGTCAGACGCACCTGAGCCTGTTGCGCGAGCAGGCGCTGCAGCACGGTGCTTTGGCTGACCACCAGGTTCAGGCCGGCCACTTCTTTGGGCAACCCGGCAGTTTGGTGCACGCGCAGATTAGCGTGAGTACGGTCGGCCATCAGAATCATCACCCGCCGCATGCCACACGCCACCAGGGCGTCTCGGGCCGATGTGGTCAAGTGCATGGCATTGGTAAAACGGCTCGGCTCCACCAGCAATTCGGCGCATTGCTTGCGCCACTTCGCCAGGTCTTCTGCGGTCGGCGCCGGGGCCGGCAGCAAACCACCGTGAACACGGTTCATGCCCGACGGCCAGATCAGCGCTTCAGCCGGGTGCCAGAGGTCTGGCATGGCGTGGTGGCGGGCACTGTTAACGGCCTGTTGGTGCAATTGTTGTTGCACCTCATCCATCGGCATTTGCAAGTAAAGGCTGGCCAGGTACTGCCAGCGTTCACAGTGCGGACTGTCCCAGGCCTGTTGTGCCGACAACGCCAGACCATTGGCCAGCAGCACGGTATTGGCGGGCTGATTGAGCCAACGCCGTAGCGTCGGATCGTCATCGAGACGGTTCTGTTGGCGTAGCGGGTGATCGCTGTCACGCGCGATGCGCAGGACTTTCACCAGCTCGCGTTGTTCGCTCCGCAGCAGCCGATAACCCTGCTGCACCCAGATTGGCAAACGCCAGACATCCACCAACGCCAGACAGATTTCCAGCAAGCGCACGCCGAATAATTGCTTTTCTACTTTGCGCGCCGACTCACCTTTATGGATGACCCGCAGCTCCCATTCTTCTAGCAACTGCGGATGGGTCAACGCCATGGGCCACAGTGGCGAAAGAAACAGCAGGCTGCCCCAGTGGATGTCCTGCCACAACCGCGCCAGGCGACCGGCAAAAAAACCATTGGCCTGTTGGGTGGCGTGCTGGCTGATCAACTGAAGCTGGCGCAGGGCAACAGGAATCTGCGATTGAGGTTCGGCAGGCAAACGATCGAGCAATTCTTCAGTGCGTTTCAAACCAAGGCGATTGATCGCCACCTCAAGGTTTTCAGCCGGCGTACTCATGCTGCCATGGGTATGGCGATTAGCTTCGCGAATTACGCTCAAGGCAAGAGCCGGGCTGTCCTGCATCAGTTCGGCGATGTCTCGCAGCGAGCTGCGGTTATCGCGGATGGCTTTACAGACTTGGTCATGACTGGCTTGCGGAACCGGCAGGCGTACGCCATCCAGAAGCTTGACCCAGCCTTCGAGCGTGGTTGGTTTTGGTGTTGGGACGTTCGTTTCGTTAGCCATGGCTGGACGCGATCATTGTCTGCATTACCTGTGCCCGGAGCGGGCTAATTTAGCTTTTCGATTGAACTGGCTATAGTCTGGCGCAGTTTTGCCGATAAGGAGAAGAAGAGATTTTTTAACTTCCGAATATGACCTTGAACCCGACTCAGTAAGTGCTCTCCTACCTATGGCTAAAATTATCGGCATCATCGTCGTATTCGCGAGCGTGCTCGGCGGATACGTGCTTTCCCACGGCAAGATTGCCGCCCTCATCCAGCCTTTCGAGGTGATGATTATCGGTGGCGCGGCCCTTGGTGCATTCCTGCAGGCCAACCCCGGTCATATGACGATGCACGTGCTCAAGAAGTCCTTGGGCATGTTCAGTTCGCGTTTCAACCACACCTTCTACCTGGAAGTGCTGGGGCTGATTTACGAGATTCTTAACAAGAGCCGCCGAGAAGGCATGATGGCGATCGAAGGCGACATCGAAGATGCCGCTGCGAGCCCGATCTTCGCCAAGTATCCGGCAGTCCTGAAAGATGACCGCATGACTGCGTACATCTGCGATTACCTGCGCATCATGTCCTCCGGCAACATGGCTCCCCATGAGCTCGAAGGCTTGTTCGACATGGAACTGACCAGCCTCAAGGAAGACCTGGACCACCCCTCCCACGCAGTCAACGGCATCGCCGATGCCATGCCGGGTTTCGGTATCGTTGCGGCGGTATTGGGTATCGTGGTGACCATGGCTTCCCTGGGTGAAAGCGACCAGAAAATGATTGGCTTGCACGTAGGTGCCGCACTGGTAGGTACCTTCTTCGGTATTCTCGCCGCCTACGGCTTCTTTGGTCCGCTGGCCCATGCCCTGGCCCACGACGCCAAGGAAGAACTGAACGTGTACGAAGCCATCAAGGCCTCGCTGGTGGCTTCGGCTTCTGGCATGCCGCCATCGCTGGCAGTGGAATTCGGTCGCAAGGTTCTGTACCCGGCGCACCGTCCTAGCTTCGCTGAGCTGGAACAAGCGGTTCGCGGTCGCTAAGTCATGGAAAATAACCAGCCGATAATCATCAAGCGCGTCAAAAAGTACGCGGGCGGGCATCACGGGGGCTCCTGGAAAATCGCCTTCGCGGACTTTGCAACGGCGATGATGGCGTTCTTCCTGGTGCTCTGGCTGTTGTCCACGGCAACGCCAGAACAGAAGATCGCCATTGCCGGTTACTTCAAGGACCCGGTCGGTTTTTCCGAAAGCGGTACGCCGTACATCATCGATCTGGGCGGCTCGCCGACCCTGGCACCGGAGAACACCCTCAACCCCGAGGTGAAATCCCAGCCTCAGCCAGACAAGGTGACTATCGACTCCGAACAGGTCGAAGGCATGGCCGAGCAGGTCGAGAAGGAACGCCTGGAATTGCTGCTGCAAGAGTTGCAGAACAAGGTCGAAGAAAACCCGCAGTTGCAGAAGTTCAAGGACCAGATTCTCTTCGAGATCACTCAGGACGGTTTGCGCATCCAGATCGTGGACGCCGAGAACCGCCCGATGTTCGACTCCGGCAGTGCGCGTCTGAAGCCGTATTTCGAAGACATCCTGCTGGCCATGGCCGACACCATCAAGGCGGTGCCGAACAAGATCAGTATCAGCGGCCACACCGATGCCAAGCCGTACTCGGGCACCGGCGACTTCGGCAACTGGGAACTTTCGGCCAACCGCGCCAACGCGGCTCGCCGTGCACTGGTCGCCGGCAGTTATCCGGACGCTCAGGTTGCGCGGGTCGTCGGTTACGCTTCGTCGGCATTGTTCGATCGGGAGAACCCGTTCAACCCGGTCAACCGCCGCATCGACATCGTGGTGCTGACCAAAAAAGCCCAAAAGGCCATTGAAGGTTCGCAAGGGGCCGAACCGGCGCCAGCGCCGACGCAAGGGCAGGGTGGCCCGGGCGAAGTGCCCGCACCGCCAGCCGATCCGAACGCATTGCCGGCGGATAAGGAACCGCTGCCGGCTCATGAACTTCGGGAGCGTTTGAATCTGTTTGATGCTCCTGCGCCGAAACCGGGTGATCCGCCCAAGCAGTGATCTATGAAAAAGCCGCGATCATCGCGGCTTTTTTGCGTCTGTCAGAAACCGCGTCGGATGCGGTTCTTGAGTTGGTCGTGGAACAGGTCTGCATTTCCTTTGTAGATGCCGCGAACCGACTCACTGATCGATTCCAGTCCTATCGAGCGTTTGGTTATCACCTCCTCACGATAAGCATCAATGAAAAAATTGATGTCTGTATCGCCGCTCAGTTTCGGCCATTTGTCGAGGTACAACGGTAAAGCGCTGGGGCCAATCTGGTACGAGCAGATGCGGCGATTGCTGATGGTTGCTTCTCCGATTTCGAACGGCACCCACCAGGATTGTGCGGTGTTCTCCGAAATCACGGCGAGCAAGTGCGTGCACGCGGTGATGTTGCGGGTGATGACCCCGGTGATGTCGTCAGTGGTCTGTGATTCCGGATCCAGCACGTCGAAGTACGTCTTGATGTTGGCCTGAATAAGACGGGAGTTGATGGCGATGGCGTGGGGCCGATCGCTATGGCGGTAGCTGATAAACACAGGCATCAGAAATGTCCCTTGATCGCGAGTTCGCGGTAATAGGCGCCGAGGGCGGTGAGGCGGCAACCGGTGGAATGGAGGGCGGCGTAGTACATGTGTTCGGCGTCCACCGGTTCGATCAGGCTATGGCGATTGCACTTTTGCAGTTGGGCGAAGACTTCGCCGTGCTCCGGGTCGAACGTGGCTTCGGTAGGTTCGTAGCTGGGGTCGAGGGCGAACATTGATTCCGCCTCTTCGAACCAGTCGGGCAGTTTGCGCAGAATCTCTTTGGGGATCAGTGGCGAGACTTCTCGCAATGAAATGAACTGCGACACATTGGTCTTGAACACCGGGCGCTGTTCCCACGCGTCGAGAGCGTTGTCGACGAATGAATAGAGGCTGCCGGGGGTAATCTTTCCCAATATGTTTGCGGTGCCGCCGTGCAGGGCTTGCAGCAACAGCCCCGTGAAGACGCCGTGGTTGGCGCCTTCCATCGCAGGCTCTTCCTTTTTGCACGCGGTGAGGATGGTCATGCCTTCGCACACCATGCTGCTTTCGCTGCGTAGCGCCCGCACTTCGCCCGCCGAGCCCGCCTGGCAGCAGTCGAGAATAATTACTTTGTTTTTGATTTTTACGGCTTTGGTCGCCCAATTCAGGATGTCGCTGATGCGAATTCCATCCTTGGCGGATTTGTAGTCCTGGGGTATCAGCATGCCTTCGTCCGTATCAACGTCGAAGTTGCCGTGACCGGCGAAGTACAGCAGTGCAACGCTGCAATCGCCTGAAAACAATTCCTGGATATGCCCTTCGAGCTTTTCGCGGTTCAGATAATCTTCGGCGGAGGTCAGGACCAGGTTCTTGAAGTTCGGATCGCCATTGGCGTCGGTTTTCAGCACCGAAGCCATGGCCATCGCGTCGTTGTTGCAACCACTCAATTGCGAAACATGGCTGTAGTTATTAATGCCGATGAACAGTCCCTTGCGCATGCTTCAGCCCGCCGCGTGAGTGCGAATGGCACTGATGATGCTGTTGGTGTTCCACGCACACTCCGCGTGCGCCGCCCGGCGTACCACCGTGGAAATCCGCTCCGCACCAAACGGCTTGACCGCGATAATCACCTTGTTCATGCGTTTGGCGATCTCGATTTCCTTGTTGATCCACTTGCTGTAGGTCGAATACATCCCCGCCATGATCAGCACTGCCGAGCAGAGCCGAATCTTGTTTTCGATGGCTTCTTCAAGTTGTTTGTCGGTTTTCGCGCCGATGATCGGATTGTCCGGTGGCACCGAAAAATTCTTGAACGTGAAGTCGGGCTTCGCGTTGAGCAGGCGAACCAGATTGTCGTGGGCGTCTGAGTAGTTCCACGAGTGACTGATGAACAAATGATAGGTTTGCATGGCTGTCCCTCGGTATCGCCTGAAATGCGATGAGGGCTCGAATGTATGCACTTGAGTGGCCGCAACAAGGCTTTGGCGGTTAAAGAGACGCGTCCTTCAGGCAGGCGCGAAGAAGCCTTACAGAGAGGTCTGACGTTTAATTGAGGGAGTTTTTGTAGGACACCACGAACGACCTACCGCCCCGTAATAGTCAGGGGCGGTTGGCACGTCTGTTTAATAGCTGCTTTCAGGCAAACTGGCGATGATCGAGCGGTAGCTGTTCATCCGTTGCTGTTGCACGCGACCCTCTTCCAGGGCCTTGAGCAGGGCGCAACCCGGCTCGCGGTCGTGCTTGCAATCGCGGAAGCGACAGGTGCCGATCAGGTCGTTGAACTCGATGAAGCCGGCTTCGACGTCGGCACGGCTGACGTGACCCAGGCCGAATTCCCGAATACCCGGGGAGTCGATCAGCTCACCGCCACCGGGGAAGTGGAACAACCGCGCAGTGGTGGTGGTATGGGTGCCCTGGCCCGACAGCTCGGACAGCGGGCCGACGCGGGTGTCGACTTCCGGCAGCAGGCTGTTGACCAGCGACGACTTGCCGACACCGGACTGACCGACGAATACGCTGATGTGCCCGTCCAGCTGCTTCTGCAACTGCTCCATGCCATTGCCGTGGTGGGCCGACACTTCCAGCACCGGGTAACCCAGCGTGCGGTAAACCGCCAGCAAGGCATTCAGCGCCGGGGCGTTCTGCTCGTCGATCAGGTCGAATTTGTTCAGCAGCAGCAACGGCCGAATACCGGCATGTTCCGCAGCGACCAGATAACGGTCGATGAGGTTGGCGTGAGGCTCGGGCAGCGGCGCGAAGACGATAACGATCAGGTCGACGTTAGCCGCCACCGGCTTGAGCTGGCCCCGGCTGTCGGGACGGCAGAGCTCGGTCTTGCGTGGCAGTTGCGCCACGATCACGCCGATGCCCTGGTTGCCGGCACGCCACACAACCTGATCGCCGGTTACCAGCGCTGGCAGGTTGGCGCGCAAATGGCAGCGGAACACCTGGCCGGCCAATTCGCCATCGAGCGCCTCGACTTCGACCTGCACACCGAAGTGCGCGATCACCAGGCCCGTCTGTTCCGGACCCAGGTCGCCGCCTTCGAGTGCCTCGACAGCCGAGGACTCGCGTTTGGCGGCGCGGGCAGCGCGCTCGCCCTGAATCTTTTCGATGCGCCAGTTTTGACGACGATTGAGTTGGCGTTTGGCCATGGGTGTTCCGTATCGAGAATGCAGCGATTAGGTAAAACGGCCGCGAGTTTAGCACGCCCGGTGGCCTCCCTAGGCTAAACTGCGCACCTACGCCGAGGAGCCGACTCATGCAAAACCCGCTGAACCTGATCTGGATCGACCTGGAAATGACCGGTCTGAACCCTGATACCGACGTCATCATCGAGATGGCCACTATCGTCACCGACAGTAATTTGAACACCTTGGCCGAAGGTCCGGTGATCGCCATCCACCACAGCGACGAGATCCTCGCTGGCATGGACGAGTGGAATACCCGTCAGCACGGCGGCTCCGGGCTGACCCAACGGGTTCGCGACAGCCGTATCAGCATGGCCGAAGCAGAAGCCGAGACCATCGCCTTCCTGGAAAAATGGGTGCCAAAGGGCAAGTCGCCGATCTGTGGCAATAGCATCTGCCAGGACCGTCGCTTCCTTTATACCCACATGAAGTCGCTGGAAAGCTACTTCCACTACCGCAACCTCGACGTGTCGACCCTTAAAGAGCTGGCCGCGCGCTGGGCACCGGATGTACGCGACAGCTTCAAAAAGGGCAGCACCCACCTGGCCCTGGACGACATCCGCGAATCGATCGCCGAGCTGCAGCACTACCGCAAGAATTTCATCAAGTTCTGATTGGGTGGTCGCGGGCCATTGTGGCGAGGGGGCTTGTCGGAACGCCGCACCGCCCCGTTCGGCTGCGCAGCAGTCGCAAACCGGTCGGTCGCGGTATGCCTGACAAAACATGGTGTCTGGTTTTGGGGCCGCTACGCGACCCAACGGGGGCAAGCCCCCTCGCCACAGATCTGCGCGAATGCTTCGGCGCCCTCTTTTGGTGCTTCGGTGAAGTGAGTAGACTGCGCGCCTTCTTGTAAGGACCGCCACCATGTTGCTGATGCTCTACCTGATCGCCATTACTGCCGAAGCCATGACTGGCGCCCTGTCTGCGGGCCGTCGCGGCATGGACTGGTTTGGCGTGGTGCTGATTGCGTGCGTCACCGCGCTGGGCGGCGGTTCGGTGCGTGACGTGCTGCTGGGCCACTACCCGCTGACCTGGGTCAAACACCCGGAATACCTGGTGCTGACCTCCGTCGCGGCGATGCTGACGATCTTCATCGCTCGCTGGATGCGCCACCTGCGTTCGCTGTTTTTGGTGCTTGATGCCGTGGGCTTGGTGGCGTTCACCCTGATCGGCTGCATGACTGCCCTGGAAATGGGCCATGGCATGCTGGTGGCCTCGGTCAGCGGCGTGATCACCGGCGTGTTTGGCGGTATTTTGCGGGACATCTTCTGCAACGACATTCCGCTGATCTTCCGCCGCGAGCTCTACGCCAGCGTCTCGTTTGCCGCAGCGTGGTGTTATCTGCTTTGCATCTACCTGCAATTACCCGGTGAACAGGCGATCCTGATCACCCTGTTTGGCGGTTTCCTGCTGCGCCTGCTGGCGATCCGTTTTCACTGGGAAATGCCCAAGTTCGTTTATAACGACGAAGCTTGACACGGTCCCTGTAGCAGCTGCCGAAGGCTGCGTTCGAGGCCGCAGGACTCGCTTTGCGGAATGACGACTGCTGCGCAGCCGAACGCAGCCTTCGGCAGCTGCTACAGGAGGCCGTGTTGTTTCAAGGCCCACTCGACATGCTCGCGCACCAGCTCCGACGGATAGTCCCGCCGTGCCTTCAGCGCTTCCAGCACCGGAATGCTCGACGGTGCATTGCCCAAGCCCACTGCCAGATTGCGCAACCAACGCTCGTAACCCGCGCGTCTGAGCGGTGAGCCTTCGGTACTGCTGAGGAACTTCTCTTCGTCCCACATGAACAGTTCGGCCAGTTCGGCGTTGTCCAGGTTATGCCGGGGTTTGAAATCGCTTTCGCCGGAAGGCCGGGCGAAGCGGTTCCACGGGCAGACGATCTGGCAGTCATCGCAACCGAACACCCGGTTACCGATCAATGGCCGCAAATCTTCAGGAATCGCACTTTTCAGTTCGATGGTCAGGTACGAAATGCAGCGTCGGGCGTCGAGTACATACGGACCGACGAAGGCGTTGGTCGGGCAGATGTCCAGACAGGCGGTGCAGCGACCGCAGTGTTCGGTGGCGTGGGGCGGGTCGACCGGCAGTGGCAGGTCGACGAACAGTTCGCTGAGGAAGAAGTAGCTGCCGGCCTTGCGATTCAAGACCAGGGTGTTTTTGCCGATCCAGCCAAGGCCAGCCTGTTCCGCGATGGCTTTTTCCAGCACCGGGGCGCTGTCGACAAAGGCGCGGTAGCCGAACGGACCGATCACTGCCTGAATTTTTTCCGCCAGTTGTTGCACGCGTTTACGGATCAATTTGTGGTAATCGCGGCCCAAGGCATAACGCGAGACGTAGGCTTTTTCCGGTTCGGCCAGGCGTTTGGCCATTTCGGTGTCGCCCGGCAGGTAGTCCATGCGCAGGGAAACGACGCGAAGCGTGCCGGGCACCAGCTCTTCCGGGTGCGAACGTTTGCTGCCATGGGCGCCCATGTATTCCATTTCGCCGTGGTAGCCGGCTTCGAGCCAGCGCTCCAGGTGCTGCTCATGCTCGGCCAGGTCGAGGCCGCTGATGCCGACTTGCTGAAAGCCCAGCTCGCGGCCCCAGTCCTTGATGGATTGGGCGAGGGCGGGCAGGTCTGTAGTAATAGCGGGCATGAGGCGAGAGAAACCGGAGCTGAGGTGCGTATAATTCTGCCAGACATCGGAGCCTGAAGACGCATGCCGCACACTAAAGATGAATTACCCGACGCGCTGTATAGCGCCGCGCAAGTCCGAGGGCTCGATGCGAGCCTGATTGCGGCCGGTACACCGGGCTTCGAATTGATGCAGCGTGCGGCGCGGGCGACCTGGCGCGCGCTGGTCCGTCATTGGCCGAAGGCGCACGAATTGAGCGTGGTAGCCGGCCACGGCAATAACGCAGGCGACGGTTACCTGGTGGCCGTGCTGGCCCGACGTGCCGGCTGGCACGTGCGGGTGCTGGCCGCCGGTGATCCCGGGCGTTTGCAGGGCGATGCCGCATCGGCCCATGCCGAGGCAGTAGCCGAAGGCGTCGCCATTCAAGACTGGAGCGCGCACTGCGAATTACGCGGCATTGTGCTGGATGCCTTGCTCGGCACCGGCCTGACCGGTGAAGTGCGCGAGCCATACGCCAGTGTCATTGCCGCGATCAACGCCAGTGGGCTACCGGTTGCAGCGGTGGATATCCCTTCGGGGCTGTGCGCCGATACGGGCCGCATACTTGGCGTTGCGGTTCGAGCCGACCTGACGGTGACGTTCATCGGTTTGAAGCTGGGTCTGTTCACCGGTGACGCTGCGGATGTGGTTGGCGATTTGGTATTCAATGATCTGCTAGCCGCCCCTGAGACGTTTATCGGGGCCACGGTCAGCGCTCGTCGCCTGACGGCCGGTAATGTGCCGCGTCTGACCGGTCGCGCTCCAACGTCCCACAAAGGCAAATTTGGCCACGTATTGCTGATCGGCGGTGATCGCGGTTTTGGCGGCGCCATCCTGCTCGGTGCACAAAGTGCTTTGCGCAGCGGCGCCGGCATGGTGTCTGTGGCTACCCGAAACGAACATGTTCCAGCCGCCTTGGCCCGTTTGCCAGAAGCGATGGTGCTCGGCACTTCGTCGGCCAATCAATTGATGGGGCTGCTTGAGAAGGTCACGGTGCTGGTCGTCGGCCCGGGGCTGGGGAAGGCCGCCTGGGGGCGCAGTCTGTTGTCGGCCGCGGCCAATGCGCCGCTGCCGCAAGTCTGGGACGCCGATGCGTTGAACCTGTTGGCCGAAGGTGGCGTGAGTTTGCCCGCAGGTTGTGTTATCACGCCGCACCCTGGCGAGGCGGCGCGATTACTGGGGGTATCAACGGCCGAAGTTCAGGCCGATCGTCCAGCCGCTGCCCATGCATTGAGCAAAAAATATACAGCGGTGGTGATCCTCAAGGGCGCTGGCAGTTTGATCGCCAGCCCCGACGGGCGTCTGGCGTTGTGTCATCAGGGCCATCCGGCCATGGCATCTGCCGGTTTGGGCGATGTGCTGGCCGGTCTGGTCGGTGCCTTGCTCGCCCAGGGCATGGACGCGTACGACGCGGCGTGCCTGGCGGTCTGGCTGCACGCCAATGCCGGCGCGCAACAAGGTGAATTCGGCCGTGGGCTGGCGGCCAGTGATCTGATTCCAGCCATTCGTCAGTTGTTGGAGGAGCAAGCACCGTGTCTGAAGTAACCCTGTACCTGGCTGATGAAGAGGCGATGACCGCGTTTGGTGCGCGCATCGCACAAACCACTGAAGGGCACGGTCTGATTTTTCTCGAGGGAGATCTGGGAGCGGGGAAAACCACGCTGTCCCGGGGCATCATCCGGGGCTTGGGGCATACAGGCGCGGTAAAAAGTCCGACCTTCACCCTGGTCGAGCCTTACGAGATTGGGGAGGTCCGCGCCTTCCATTTCGACCTGTATCGACTGGTCGATCCGGAGGAGCTGGAGTACCTCGGCATCCGCGACTATTTCGAAGACGATGCACTGTGCCTGATTGAATGGCCCCGGAACGGTGCAGGCTTTTTGCCAAAGCCCGACCTGACCATTACCATTAGCCCGCAAGACAGCGGGCGTTCGCTGAAAATTTTGCCCCAGGGCTCGCGTGGCGAGTTGTGGTGTGCCGCTTTGGCATTGGAATCCAATTAAATGATGGGGTTAGGTATGCGCTTTCGCGCGTTGGTTGCTGCCGTAGGATTGTTGTTTTTGGCGGTGACCGTCGACGCTATGGCCGAGACGAAGGTCAACAGTGTTCGCCTGTGGCGGGCGCCGGACAACACGCGACTGGTGTTCGACCTGACAGGGCCCGTCCAGCACAGTGTCTTTACCCTGTCCTCCCCGGACCGGCTGGTGATCGACATCAATGGCGCATCTTTGGGGTCGCCGCTGAACGTCAATACCTCGAATACTCCGATCACCGCAATGCGCTCGGCTCAACGTACGCCGACCGACCTGCGAGTGGTCATCGACCTGAAAAAGGCCGTCACGCCGAAAAGTTTTACCTTGGCGCCCAACGCCCAATACGGTAACCGCTTGGTGGTCGACCTGTTCGATAACGCCGCCGATGCCGCACCAATTCCTGTACCAACTAACGTCGTGACCGTGGCTCCGGTGCCGGTCACTCCGGTAGATCCGCCGGTCAAGCTGCCGCCCGCGCCGGCCGGCAAGCGCGACATCATTGTGGTGATCGATGCCGGCCACGGTGGCGAAGACCCGGGTGCCTCGGGCTCTCGCGGTCAGCGTGAAAAAGACGTGGTGCTGGCGATCGCCCGTGAGCTGCAGCGTCAGGTCAACGGTATGAAAGGCTTCCGCGCCGAACTGACGCGTACCGGCGACTACTTCATTCCGTTGCGCGGCCGTACCGAAATCGCCCGCAAGAAGGGCGCTGATCTATTCGTTTCGATCCACGCCGACGCTGCACCATCGGCTGCCGCGTTCGGTGCGTCGGTGTTCGCTTTGTCTGACCGTGGCGCTACGTCGGAGACCGCCCGTTGGCTGGCCGACAGCGAAAACCGTTCCGACCTGATCGGTGGTGCCGGCAACGTCAGCCTCGATGACAAGGACCGCATGCTGGCCGGCGTGCTGCTCGATTTATCGATGACCGCTTCCCTGACATCCAGCCTGAACGTTGGCCAGAAAGTCTTGAGCAACATCGGTCGCGTCACGCCGCTGCACAAGCAGCGCGTGGAGCAAGCCGGGTTCATGGTGCTGAAGTCGCCTGACATCCCGTCGATTCTGGTGGAAACCGGTTTTATCTCCAACGCCAACGAAGCTTCCAAGCTTGCCGCAGCGAACCACCAGCAGGCGCTGGCGCGTTCTATCAGCAGCGGTGTGCGGCAGTTCTTCCAGCAGAATCCACCGCCGGGCACCTACATTGCCTGGCTGCGCGATTCCGGCAAAATCGCTCAAGGTCCACGTGACCATCGGGTGAGCCCGGGTGAGACGTTGGCGATGATCGCCGTGCGTTACCAAGTGTCTCCGGCCACCTTGCGCAACGCCAACAACCTCAAGAGCGACGAGCTGAAGATTGGTCAGACATTGACCATTCCCGGCACAGAACTGGCGGCCAAAGAATGAACCAGGTGCTGACCAACACTGCGCGCATCGAGCTGCTCAGCCCGCGGCTGGCGAACCAGATTGCCGCCGGTGAAGTGGTTGAGCGCCCGGCCTCGGTGATCAAGGAGTTGCTGGAAAACAGCCTCGACTCCGGCGCCAAACGCATCGATGTCGATGTGGAGCAGGGCGGCGTCAAGCTGCTGCGGGTACGCGACGATGGCAGCGGCATTTCTGCCGATGACCTGCCCCTGGCCCTGGCTCGTCACGCCACCAGCAAGATTCGCAATCTGGAAGATCTCGAACAGGTCATGAGCCTGGGCTTTCGCGGTGAGGCGCTGGCCTCCATCAGCTCCGTGGCGCGTCTGACCCTGACGTCCCGCACTCGCGATGCCGATCAGGCCTGGCAGGTGGAAACCGAAGGTCGGGACATGGCGCCTCGCGTGCAACCAGCGGCCCATCCGGTGGGGACTTCGGTGGAAGTGCGCGATTTGTTCTTCAACACCCCGGCGCGCCGCAAATTCCTCAAGACCGAAAAAACCGAATTCGATCACCTGCAAGAAGTGATCAAGCGTCTGGCGCTGGCGCGGTTCGATGTGGCGTTCCATCTGCGCCACAACGGCAAAACCATCCTCAGCCTGCACGAAGCCCACGATGACGCGGCCCGCGCCCGGCGTGTGGCGGCGATCTGCGGGGCGGGCTTTCTGGAGCAGGCGCTGCCGATCGAAATCGAGCGCAACGGCCTGCACTTGTGGGGTTGGGTCGGGTTGCCGACCTTCAACCGCAGCCAGGCAGACTTGCAATATTTCTTTGTGAATGGCCGTGCGGTGCGCGACAAGCTGGTGGCCCACGCAGTGCGCCAGGCTTATCGCGATGTGCTGTTCAACGGTCGGCACCCGACGTTCGTGCTGTTTTTCGAAGTCGATCCGGCGGGTGTCGACGTCAACGTGCACCCGACCAAGCACGAAGTGCGCTTCCGTGACGGGCGCATGGTTCACGATTTCCTCTATGGCACCTTGCACCGCGCTCTCGGCGATGTGCGGCCGGAAGATCATCTGGCCGCGCCTGTCGCGACGGCCATTGTCCGGCCCACCGGCCTCGACGCCGGTGAGTTCGGTCCGCAGGGCGAAATGCGTCTGGCGGCCAATGCGCTTCTGGAACAGCCTCAGGCCCAACCTTCCTTTAATACGACGGCGGGCTCCGGCGCTGGTGCCGGTTATCAGTATCAGTACACGCCGCGACCTCAGTCCGGCGTACCCGTTGCCGAAGCACAGGCGGCCTACCGTGAGTTCTTCGCGCCGTTGCCCGAAGCCAATGCGGTAGCGCTCCCGGCCGGCCAGGACGACATTCCGCCGCTGGGTTACGCATTGGCGCAGCTCAAGGGCATCTATATTCTTTCGGAAAACGCCCAAGGCCTGGTGCTGGTGGACATGCATGCCGCCCATGAGCGGATCATGTATGAGCGCCTGAAAGTCGCGATGGCCAGCGAAGGCCTGAGTGGTCAGCCGCTGTTGGTGCCGGAGTCCCTGGCGGTCAGTCAGCGCGAAGCCGATTGCGCCGAAGAACATGTCGCGTGGTTCCAGCGGCTGGGCTTTGAGTTGCAGCGTCTTGGCCCGGAGTCGCTGGCGATCCGGCAAATCCCCGCGCTGCTGAAACAGGCTGAAGCCAACCGATTGGTCAGCGACGTTCTGGCGGATTTGATGGAATACGGCACCAGCGACCGGATTCAGGCGCACCTGAACGAACTGCTCGGCACCATGGCCTGCCACGGCGCGATTCGCGCGAATCGACGTCTGGCCTTGCCGGAAATGAACGGTCTGCTGCGGGACATGGAAAACACCGAACGCAGCGGTCAATGCAACCATGGCCGACCGACCTGGACCCAATTGGGCCTGGACGATCTGGACAAACTGTTTTTGCGCGGTCGTTGATGAGCCAGCTCCCTCCTGCGATTTTCCTGATGGGGCCGACGGCTGCCGGCAAGACCGACCTGGCCATCGAACTCACCAAGGTTCTGCCCTGCGAGCTGATCAGCGTCGATTCGGCACTGGTTTACCGTGGCATGGACATTGGCACCGCCAAGCCTTCCAAAGAAATTCTGGCCGAATTCCCGCATCGCTTGATCGATATTCTCGACCCGGCCGAGAGTTATTCCGCTGCGGATTTTCGTCGCGATGCGCTTGAGGCCATGGCCGAGATCACCGCGCGGGGCAAAATTCCGCTGCTGGTAGGCGGCACAATGCTCTACTACAAGGCTTTGCTCGAAGGTCTGGCCGACATGCCGGCGGCTGATCCGGACGTGCGCGCGCAAATCGAAGAAGAGGCTGCACGCCTTGGCTGGCAAGCCCTGCACGATCAATTGGCAGTCATCGATCCGCAATCCGCAGCGCGAATTCATCCGAACGATCCACAGCGTCTCAGTCGTGCACTGGAAGTTTTTCGCGTCAGTGGTCAGAGCATGACTGAGCTACGCTTGCGACAATCTGCGCAAAGTACTGAAGCAGCCGCTTCGGGACTGCAACAATTGCCCTATACTGTCGCGAACTTGGCCATCGCTCCGGCAAATCGCCAGGTACTGCACGAGCGCATTAAACAAAGATTCACAAATATGTTGGAACAGGGATTCATCGACGAGGTCGTAGCCCTGCGAGATAGAGGTGACCTGCATTCGGGGATGCCGTCTATACGTGCTGTAGGCTATCGACAAGTCTGGGATTACCTGGATGGCAAGCTGACGCAAGCCGAGATGCAGGAGCGTGGAATCATTGCCACGCGCCAATTGGCAAAGCGCCAGTTCACCTGGCTGCGCAGTTGGGCTGATTTACACTGGTTGGACAGCCTCGATTGCGACAATCTGCCGCGCGCCTTGAAATACCTCGGGACCATCTCCATATTGAGCTGAGTCCTTGCAATTGCCGTCTATCCTTGGGGGTGTGACGGCCCCAAGCCATCTGTTTACCTATTTTTTATATTGAATCCTTAAAGGAGTGCGGCACATGTCAAAAGGGCATTCGCTACAAGACCCTTACTTGAATACTTTACGTAAAGAGAAAGTGGGGGTTTCCATCTACCTGGTCAACGGGATCAAACTGCAAGGCACGATCGAGTCTTTCGACCAGTTCGTTATCCTGCTGAAAAACACCGTTAGCCAAATGGTTTACAAACACGCTATCTCTACAGTGGTGCCGGTTCGTCCAATTCGTCTGCCTAGCGCAACCGAATCCGAAGCAGGTGACGCTGAGCCAGGTAACGCCTGATAGGAGTCTCCTTTGTTCTTTGAGCGCCACGGTGGTGGTGAACGGGCAATTCTCGTTCACTTGGATGGTCAGGACCCTGAGGCGCGCGAAGATCCGCAGGAGTTTCAGGAGTTGGCAATTTCGGCTGGCGCCGAGACCGTCGCGTTTTTTAACGTGCCGCGTCATCGGCCAACCGCCAAAACCCTGATCAGCAGTGGCAAGGTCGAAGAATTACGCGACCTGGTCAGCACCGAACAGGTCGATCTGGTGATTTTCAATCACATCCTCACGCCCAGTCAGGAACGTAACCTCGAACGTATTTTCGAGTGTCGCGTGATTGACCGCACGGGTTTGATTCTCGATATCTTCGCCCAACGCGCCCGCACCCATGAAGGCAAGCTCCAGGTTGAACTGGCCCAGCTTGAACACATGAGTACGCGGCTGGTTCGTGGCTGGACTCACCTTGAGCGGCAGAAGGGCGGTATCGGTCTGCGCGGCCCGGGTGAAACCCAGCTGGAAACCGACCGGCGCCTGTTGCGGGTTCGCCTGCGGCAGATCAAGGGGCGCCTGGAAAAGGTCCGCAGCCAGCGCGAGCAGTCTCGTCGCGGGCGCAAACGTGCTGACATCCCGACGGTTTCACTGGTGGGTTATACCAACGCCGGCAAATCGACGCTGTTCAACTCGGTCACCGATTCCGACGTCTTCGCCGCCGACCAGTTATTCGCTACCCTCGACCCGACCTTGCGCCGACTCGAACTCGACGACCTCGGGCCGATCGTGCTGGCCGACACCGTGGGCTTCATTCGCCATTTGCCGCACAAACTGGTCGAGGCATTTCGGGCTACTCTCGAAGAGTCGAGCAACTCCGACCTGCTGCTGCACGTGATCGATGCGCATGAGCCTGAGCGTATGGCCCAGATCGAACAGGTCATGGTGGTGCTCGGGGAGATCGGGGCACAAGACTTGCCGATCCTTGAGGTATACAACAAACTCGATTTGCTCGAGGGTGTTGAGCCGCAGATCCAGCGCGATGCCGATGGCAAACCGCAGCGGGTCTGGTTGTCGGCCAAGGACGGTAGCGGCCTGGACCTGCTCAAGCAGGCTGTGGCCGAACTGTTAGGCAGTGATTTGTTTGTTGGCACCTTGCGCTTGCCGCAACGTTTTGCTCGACTGCGTGCGCAGTTTTTCGAACTCGGTGCGGTGCAAAAAGAAGAACACGACGAAGAAGGCATCAGCTTGCTGGCCGTTCGCTTGCCACGGATCGAACTGAATCGACTCGTGAGCCGCGAAGGTCTGCAACCGATGGAATTCATCGAGCAACACACTTTGCAATAAAAGCCTGAGAAAGCGGTTGTGCCGTGGTGACAGGCATTCTGTAGCATTGGTCGGCGCGCCGTGGGTGCGTCTTTGCTTTATCAGATGGAGAGCGCTATGGCTTGGAATGAGCCGGGTGGCAACTCGAATAATCAGGATCCTTGGGGTGGCAAGCGCCGCAATAACGGCGACCGCAAGGGACCACCGGATCTCGACGAGGCCTTCCGAAAGCTGCAGGAAAGCCTGAACGGGTTGTTCGGTGGTGGTAAAAAACGCGGTGACGAGGGCGGTGGTTCGGGCAAGAGTGGCGGCTTCGGCGGCCTGCTCGGCATCGGCCTGGTCGTGCTGGCGGCTGTGTGGCTGTACAGCGCTGTCTACGTGGTCGACGAGCAGGAGCAAGCCGTAGTGCTGCGCTTCGGCAAATACTATGAAACCGTCGGCCCGGGCCTGAACATCTATTTCCCGCCGATCGATCGAAAGTACATGGAAAACGTCACGCGTGAGCGTGCCTATACCAAGCAGGGTCAAATGCTGACTGAAGACGAAAACATCGTCGAAGTGCCGCTGACCGTGCAGTACAAGATCAGCAACCTGCAGGACTTCGTGCTGAACGTCGATCAGCCGGAAATCAGCCTGCAACATGCGACCGACAGTGCCTTGCGTCACGTGGTGGGTTCTACCGCCATGGATCAGGTGCTGACCGAAGGTCGTGAATTGATGGCCAGCGAAATCAAGGAGCGTCTGCAACGCTTCCTCGATACCTATCGCACCGGTATCACCGTCACCCAGGTCAACGTACAGAGCGCAGCTGCACCGCGTGAAGTTCAGGAAGCCTTCGATGACGTGATCCGCGCCCGTGAAGACGAGCAGCGTTCGCGCAACCAGGCTGAAACCTACGCCAACGGTGTTGTGCCGGAAGCCCGTGGTCAGGCCCAGCGCATCCTCGAGGATGCCAACGGTTACCGCGACGAGACTGTCTCCCGCGCCAAGGGTGAGGCCGATCGCTTCACCAAGCTGGTAGCCGAGTATCGCAAGGCCCCTGAAGTCACCCGCCAGCGTCTGTACCTGGACACCATGCAGGAAATCTTCAGCAACACCAGCAAGGTTCTCGTGACCGGCAACAAGGATGGCCAGAACAATCTGCTGTACTTGCCGCTGGACAAGATGATCGACAGTGGCCGCAGCCCCGGTGCTCCGGTGACCGGCGCAGCAGCCAGCAGCAATGAAGTGAATGCGCGTGCGGCAGCTGATCTGCAGCAACAGCAAGCACGTACCAGGGAGAGTCGCTGATGAGCAATAAATCGCTGATCGCCCTTATTATCGGCGTCGTCGTGGCGATCGTTGCCTGGAACTGCTTCTACATCGTGGCTCAGACCGAGCGCGCGGTGATGCTGCAGTTCGGTCGCGTGGTCCAGGCCGATGTTCAGCCGGGCCTGCATGTGAAAGTGCCTTACGTGAACAAGGTGCGCAAATTCGACGCGCGCCTGATGACACTGGATGCACCGACACAGCGCTTTCTGACGCTGGAAAAGAAAGCAGTAATGGTCGATGCCTACGCCAAGTGGCGCGTGAAAGATGCCGAGCGCTTCTACACCGCGACTTCCGGCCTCAAGCAGATTGCCGACGAGCGTCTTTCCCGTCGTCTGGAGTCGGGCCTGCGTGACCAGTTCGGTAAGCGCACCCTGCACGAAGTGGTGTCCGGTGAGCGTGATGCGCTGATGGCTGACATCACCAATTCGCTGAACAAGATGGCGGAAAAAGAGCTGGGCATTGAAGTTGTCGATGTCCGGGTCAAAACCATCGACCTGCCGAAGGAAGTGAACCGCAGCGTGTTCGAACGTATGAGCACCGAGCGTGAGCGTGAAGCTCGCGAGCACCGCGCCAAGGGTAACGAGCTGGCTGAAGGCATCCGTGCCGACGCCGACCGTCAGCGCCGCGTGCTGCTGGCTGAAGCCTATCGTGAGTCCGAAGAGGTTCGCGGTGACGGCGACGCCCAGGCTGCTGCGATCTACTCCAAGGCATACGGCCAGGATCAGGAGTTCTACGCGTTCTACCGTAGCCTGCGTGCCTACCGTGAAAGCTTCGCGAACAAATCCGACGTCATGGTCCTGGACCCGGGCAGCGACTTCTTCCGTTACCTGGAAAAAGCCAAGCCTTGATGCGGCGTTGACCTGAATCATCCCCCGCCTGGCGGCTAAAGCCTCGGGCGGGGTGATCCTTTGGGAAAACGTGTGTATGATGCGGCAGCCGGGAAATTCCCGGCTTTTTTGCGTCTGCACGTTTGATTGCTGTTTTTATGCAGGCGCCCGAGTTGAATGACTCGACAGGTTTTTCGAGGAAAATGGTTGGCGAAGCCGATTTCAGGCTTTTCGCCCCGTTGTTCATGCGCGTGGTTTGCACATGAGCCGATCATTTTCTGCTTCACTCAAGGCTCGCCCAAAGGCTTGTCGCCCGGATCATAGGGGAATGGCGTAATGGCAACGGTAGACCGCTGGCTGCTGCCAGATGGCATCGAAGAAGTACTGCCACCAGAAGCTGCGCGCATCGAAGTAGCGCGTCGCCAGGTGTTGGATCTGTTCCAGAGCTGGGGTTACGAGTTTGTCGTGACTCCCCATATCGAGTACCTGGAATCCCTGCTGACCGGCGCGGGTTCGGATCTTGATCTGCGTACCTTCAAGGTCATCGACCCGCAGTCGGGCCGGCAGATGGGTTTCCGTGCCGACATCACGCCGCAAGTGGCGCGCATCGATGCGCACACCCTGCGTCGCGAAGGTCCAAGTCGTCTGTGCTATGCCGGTAGTGTGCTGCATGCTCAGCCGCGTGCCTTGTCGTCCTCGCGCAGCCCGATTCAACTGGGTGCCGAGTTGTACGGCGATGCCAGCCCGAGCAGCGACGTGGAAGTCATCAGCCTGATGCTGGCCATGCTGCAACTGGCCGATGTGCCGGATGTGCACATGGACCTCGGCCATGTCGGCATCTATCGCGGCCTGGCCCGCGCCGCCGGTTTGTCCGGCGAAGTCGAGCAACAGTTGTTCGATGCGTTGCAACGTAAAGCCATCGACGAGGTCATTACCTTGACCGAAGGCCTGCCTGCCGATCTGTCGGGCATGCTGCGAGCGCTGGTCGACCTGTGTGGTGGTCGTGAAGTGTTGAGCGCAGCGCGTGAGCGTCTGGCCAATGCGCCGGCACCCGTGCTGGCGGCCCTGGACGATTTGCTGGCGATTGCCGAGCGTCTGTCCACGCGTTTCCCGGAATTACCGCTGTATTTCGACCTGGGCGAGTTGCGCGGTTACCACTACCACACCGGTGTAGTGTTCGCCGTGTTCGTACCGGGTGTTGGCCAGTCCATTGCCCAGGGCGGTCGTTACGACGACATCGGTGCCGACTTCGGTCGTGCCCGTCCGGCAACTGGTTTCTCTACCGATTTGAAAACCCTGGTGACCCTGGGGCGTGCTGAAATCGAGCTACCGTCTGGCGGTATCTGGATGCCTGACAGTACGGATGCAGCTCTCTGGCAGCAGGTTTGCCAGTTGCGCAGTGAGGGTCAGCGTGTCGTTCAGGCATTGCCTGGGCAATTTTTGGCCGCCGCCCGTGAAGCGGACTGCGACCGGCAATTGATTCAGCAGAACGGGCTTTGGCAAGTATTGCCGCTGGCTTCTTGAGTTTTCCTGCCGGCCGCCGCCGGCACCAAGTTTGCGCGAATGAGGACAAGTGTTATGGGTAAGAATGTCGTAGTCCTGGGCACCCAATGGGGTGATGAGGGCAAAGGCAAGATCGTTGATCTGCTGACCGAACATGCTGCCGCCGTAGTGCGCTACCAAGGTGGCCACAACGCTGGCCACACCCTGGTGATCGACGGCGAAAAAACCGTCTTGCACCTGATCCCCTCGGGCGTGCTGCGCGAAGGCGTGCAGTGCCTGATCGGTAACGGCGTGGTGGTTGCACCCGACGCTCTGCTGCGGGAAATCATCAAGCTGGAAGAGAAAGGCGTACCGGTGCGCGAGCGCCTGCGTATCAGCCCGTCCTGCCCGCTGATCCTGTCCTACCACGTAGCGCTGGACCAGGCCCGTGAAAAGGCTCGTGGCGAGCTGAAGATCGGTACTACCGGTCGCGGCATCGGCCCGGCTTACGAAGACAAGGTTGCCCGTCGCGGTCTGCGCGTAGGTGATCTGCTCAACATGCCGCGCTTTGAAGCCAAGCTGCGTGAACTGGTGGAATACCACAACTTCATGTTGGTCGGTTTCTACAAAGAACCAGCCATTGACTTCGACAAGACCCTGGCCGAGTGCAAAGAATACGCTGAACTGCTCAAGCCGCTGATGCTGGACGTGACTGCCGAGCTGCACGACCTGCGTCGTGCTGGCAAAGACATCATGTTCGAAGGCGCCCAAGGTTCGTTGCTGGACATCGACCACGGTACCTACCCGTACGTGACCAGCTCTAACACCACCGCTGGCGGCGTTGCTACCGGTTCGGGCGTTGGTCCCATGTTCCTGGACTACATCCTGGGTATCACCAAGGCTTACACCACACGTGTAGGTTCGGGTCCATTCCCGACTGAGCTGTTCGATGAAGTCGGTGCGCACCTGGCTAAACAAGGTCACGAGTTCGGCGCGACTACCGGCCGTGCTCGTCGTTGTGGCTGGTTTGACGCCGTTATCCTGCGTCGCGCTATCGATGTGAACAGCATCTCGGGCATCTGCCTGACCAAGCTGGATGTACTCGACGGTCTGGAAACCATCAACATCTGCGTCGGCTACAAAGATGCAGAAGGTAAGGACGTTGCCCCGACTGACGCTGACAGCTACATGGGTCTGCAGCCGGTGTACGAAGAAGTGCTGGGTTGGACAGAGTCGACCGTGGGTGCCAAAACTCTGGAAGAGCTGCCAGCTAACGCCCGTGCTTACATCAAGCGCGTTGAAGAGCTGATCGGTGCGCCGATCGACATTATTTCGACGGGCCCGGACCGCAACGAAACCATCGTTCTGCGTCACCCGTTCGCTTAATAAGTCGTTGATGTAAAACACGAAGGCCCCTTAATTGGGGCCTTTGTCGTTTATGCCTGTCGAACGGCATGACCTTTGCTGGGAACATTGAAAAAGCATCGTTTCTGACGTGCTATCAATTTGATGGCGTCAAAGCAGAGGGATTTTCAGTGTCGGCCGTTCTCTCACTGTTACAAAGCCGTCTCTTGCGGCCCGTGTTCGTTACCCTTGGTATCGCCCTTTTGGTGCAGGTGCTGGTGGCTGTCGCTCTGACCCGGAGCACAGTGACTGCGCTGGAAGCTGATTTGGGTATGCGGCTGGACGCCGACAGCCAAAAGCTCTCTGGTGAGCTTGAGCAGGCAGGACGTGAAGTCACGTCGAGCCTGGATAGCCTGTCGACCAGTACTCGTCAGCGCTTGACCTCCGGGCTGTCTTCGCGTCTGAAGGACGAGCAGGCGCAGTTGCGTACGACGCTGGAGAAGGACCTGAAGGATTCGGCCAACGATATGGCGCAGCTTCTGGCCTCGGTCGCACCCCGCGCCATGTGGGACAGCGACATTCCCACCCTCTCCGAATTCGCTCGCCGTGCCCAGCGTAATCCCAATGTGTTGTTCGTGGTCTACGACGACGCCACGGGCCAGCACCTGACGCGCTACCTCAACCGGGAGAACCCGATCAACAAGGCGCTTCTGGAAAAAGGCCAGGGCGAGCGGGCGTTGGACAAGGTCCTGGATGCGGCGAAGAACGATCCGTCGGTCTACTACCTTGAAGCCTCGATCAACCCCAATGGGGTGGAGATCGGCAAAGTTTTGATGGGCGTCTCGACCGCCTCCGTGGAAACCGATCTGGCGGCACTGGACAAGCGCTTCTCGGCGCTGATCGCCAGCAGCGATCAATTGGTGGGCGACAGCCTCAAAGGCGCAGCGGCTGACAGCGCAACGGCGATGCGCGGGCGTCTGCAATCGGCGCAGTCCACCGCCACTGAAATGAAAGCCAATACCACCACTGCCGTGCAGGAAGCTGCGGGGACTTTGCGCTGGCGCATTGGCATGGGCTTGTCGCTAGTGGGTTTTGGTGTGCTGCTGTTGCTGGCGGTGGTGCTCGGTCGTCGCGTGGTCAACCGCTTGAAGCTGCTGATCGCCGCCATGGATGACCTGGCGGCAGGTGAGGGCGATCTGACCAAGCGTGTGCAGATCAACAGCCAGGATGAGATCGGCGACATGGCCTCGGCGGTCAATCGCTTTGTGGATAAGTTGCAGCCGATCGTGCGGGAGGCGGGCGATGTGGCTCAGCGTACCGGCGTGGAAATTGGTGCCATGACTTTGCGCAATGCGGGTGCCGATGCCGCGGCGGGCATGCAGCGCGATGAAGTGGCCGAAAGCTTGCGCGCGTTGTCGCAAATGGCTGACGAAGCTCAGTCTGAAAGCCACGCCATGCAGGCCGCTTTGAAGCAAGTGGTGGACATTCGTCAGGCCACGGATGAAAACACTCGGACCTCGGCGAAAGTCGGCAGCCTGATCGAAGCGTTGGCCGGACAAGTCGACACCGGCGCGAAAGTCATCGAGCGTCTGGCGCAGCAGAGTGAGCAGATTGAAGTGGTGCTGACGGTGATTCACGGGATCGCCGAGCAAACCAACTTGCTGGCATTGAACGCGGCCATTGAGGCGGCACGTGCCGGCGAGACCGGTCGCGGGTTTGCTGTCGTGGCGGATGAGGTACGGGCACTGGCGAGCAAGACTCAGAGCTCAACTGGCGACATTCAGGCTCACATCGTTGCGTTGCAGCAGGGTGCGCGCGAGGCTGTTGCAGCGATTGGTCAGGCCGGACGTCAGGCCAGCGAAGGTTTGCTGGTGTTGCGCGACAGTGCGCGGTTGCAGCAGTCGGTGCAGGCGTCGGTCGAGCAGGTGCATGCGGCGATCGGTCTGGCGACCCAGGCCGCGGCGCATCAAGCGCAAGGTGCGCAGGCAGTGCGGGGGCGGGTTGAGACCATTCATGTGCAGGCTGAGAAGGCTGCTCAGGCGGTGGTGGAGACCACGGCGAGTGGCAAGGTGCTGGATGGCTTGGCGGCGCAGTTGAAGGCGAGTCTGGGGCAGTTCAGGGCTTAAGTTTTGTATTGTTTGTGCGGACGCCATCGCGGGCAAGCCCGCTCCCACAGGTACTTCTGTGAGCTCACAATTTTGTGTGTAACAGAAGACACTGTGGGAGCGGGCTTGCCCGCGATAGCGATCTCAGCGGCTCAAATACATCCGAGTCGTTAGGAGATAGACCGGCAGCCCCGACACCACAATCAACAATGCCGCATAAGGCGCCGCCGCCGCAAACTCCACATTTGCGGTATGCGCCCAGACTTCCGTCGCCAGCGTATTGAGCCCGGTCGGACTCAGCAGCAGCGTTGCCGTCAGTTCCTTCATCGCATCCAGAAACACCAATGCAAACGCTGCCCCCAAGGCAGGGAAGATTATCGGCAACGTCACCCGACAAAACGCGCTGAAGGACGACGCTCCCAGCGTGCGTGCGGCCTCTTCCAGTTGCGGCGCTGCCTTGTTCAGCGCGGTGCGAATCGGCGCTTGAGCCAGCGGCAGAAACAACAGCGCATAAGCAATCAGCAGCAGCGCCGAGGTCTGGTACAGCACCGGCACATAATGCAGGGCGAAATACACCAGGGTCAGCGCAATCACCAATCCCGGCAGTGCATGCAGCAGATACGGCAGGCGCTCGGCCCAGATTGCCAGTCGGCCTTTATGACGCACTACCAGCAGCCCCACCGGCACCGCCAGCACCAGGCACAGCGCCGCGCCACCAAGCGACAGCGCCAAGGAAGACAACAGCGCCTCGCTGATAGCCGCCACCGGGAATGCTGCCGATGAGCCAACCGCCAGCCAATACGCAAGCATCCCCAACGGAATACCGCTGCCGATGATTGCCAGTGCCAGGCAATAAAGTTGTCCGGCACCAGACCAATGTCCTAGGTGAACCTGCTGCGCATGTCGCGCCGCGCCCTGACCGGTGCGCACATGTCGGCCCTTGCCGCGCACGCGTAGCTCCAGCCATAGCAGCACCAGACACAGCACCAGCAGCACCGCCGAAAGCATCGCTGCGTTAGCGTTGCTGAACTCCAGCTCGAACTGTTGGTAGATCGCTGTCGTGAATGTCTGCAGGCCGATGATCGATAGCGCGCCGAACTCCACCAGCATGTGCAGCGCAATCAGCAGCGAACCGGCCAGCAGTGACGGCCAGAGCAAAGGCAGGGTGATTTTAAAGAACACGCCCCAGCGATTCTGCCCCAGGGTTCGTGCGGACTCCTCCAGGGACGGATCGAGATTGCGCAGGGTTGCCGCCACTGGCAGAAAAATCAGCGGGTATTTGGACAGGGTCATCACCAGGATCGCGCCGCCTAGCCCTTCGAAGTGAGCGCTCAGGGAGACCCAGGTGAAGCTGCTGACAAACGCTGGCACCGCGAACGGCAGACACAGGATCACGCCCCACAGCCGTCGCCCCGGCAGATTACTGCGTTCCAACAACCAGGCGAGCGACAAGCCAATCACGCCGCAGGCCAGCGTGACGCCGATCATCAGCGCCAGCGTATTGCGCAGCAGGCCAAACACGTAGGGCCGCCACAACAGATGCAGCGCCTCGGCCCAGCCGGCTTGCCACGTCTTGAGGCCGACATAAGCCAGTGGCAATAGACTGAGCACCACCAACAGCAAAACCGGCAACAACAACCAGATCGACGGCCGCTTGCGCCGTGGCACGTAGCCCCCGCGCAAGGCGGGGGCAGATAACGATGCGCTCATCAGTTCAAGCCAACGTCACGTTCCAGGTCCAGGGCTTCTTCGGCGTTGCCGAGATCGGCTGGCGTGACTTTCGGCGCTTGCAGTTCGTTGAACGGCTTGAGGCCACGATCCGATTCCATGCCTTTGTGCAGCGGGTATTCGGCGGTGGTCTGGGTGATCACGCGCTGACCTTCTTCGCTGGCCATGTAGGCGAGGAATTGCTGGGCCTCTTTTGGATGTTTGCTGGATTTCAGTACCGCAGCGCTGGAAACGGTGATCAACCCGCCGACGTCGCCGCCGGTGAAGTAATGCAGTTTCGAATCGAGCTGGCCTTTTTCACGCTGCAAGGCGAACCAGTAGTAATTGTTCACCAGTACGGTGGCGACTTCGCCGTTTTCCACAGCCTTCAGCGCGACCATGTTGTTGCTGTAGGTCTTGCCGAAAGCGCGCAGGCCGGTCAGCCATTCTTCGGCCGCATCCATGCCGTGCACTTTGATGATTGCTACAGCCTGTTCCTGGAATGCGCCGCTGGTGGGCACGAAGCCGACCTTGCCTTGCCATTTCGGATCAGAGAACTCCATTACTGACTTGGGCAGGTCTTTTTCATCGATCAACTTGGGATTGAACGCAACCACGCGGACTCGCGCAGTGATACCGATCCAGGTGCCGTTGCCGGCAACGTAGTCCTTGGGCAGAACGGCGAGGGTAGTAGCGTCGGTTTTCGCCAGCAGGCCTTGTTCGCCGAGTTTGTTCAGTGGTGGGGATTCTTCGGTGTAGATCACGTCGGCGGGGGAGCGATCGCCTTCTTCGGCGATCTGGCTGGCGAGCTGGTTGCTGCTGCCCTTGCGCACATTGACGTGAGTCCCGGTCTTGGCTTCGAAGGCTTTGGCGACGGCGTCGCCGACTTCCTTGTGTTGGCCGTTGTAGAGTGTCAGGGAAACCGGATCGGCGGCTTGGGTGAGGGGAGTGGCGAGTGTCAGGCCGAGCAGGGTAATGGTCAGGCCGCGGCGCAGGGTATTTCGAAACATCATTCGCAGGGTTCCTCACTGTCGCATTGCAAAAACTTGTAACAATGATAAACGATATTGTTTCTCATGTGCGTCTTGCGGGTCTGAGGAGTGTTTGCTAGAGGGGGTGGGCAGGCTTAATGATCTCCCGTAGGAGCTGCCGAAGGCTGCGATCTTTTGATCTTGATTGTTGGCGCAGCTGAATCGCTGAAGATCAAAAGATCGCAGCCTTCGGCAGCTCCTACAGAGGCCGTACTGACATGTTCGTGGGGGTTTTCGAAAGCCAGAAACGCAAAAACCCGCTTTCGCGGGTTTCTGTGAAATTCAAGATCGTGACCTTGAATTTGAATTGGTGCCCAGAAGAAGACTCGAACTTCCACGACCTTGCGGTCACCAGCACCTGAAGCTGGCGTGTCTACCAATTTCACCATCTGGGCATAATCTTCAGCGTTGCCGCTGTTGATGTGGCGCACTATACGGAGAGCATTTTGATCTGTAAACCCCTGATTTAGTTTTAATAAACCGGAAGCTTAAAATGCAAAAACCCGCTTTCGCGGGTTTTTGTGTGAGCCTTGAAATTGTTCTAATCTCAAGCTCGAAATTGGTGCCCAGAAGAAGACTCGAACTTCCACGACCTTGCGGTCACCAGCACCTGAAGCTGGCGTGTCTACCAATTTCACCATCTGGGCAGTATCGGCAGCGCGTGTGCGTCGTCGATGGCGCGCACTATACGGAGCGTCTTTTTAACTGTAAACCCCCGGAATAGAAAAAACCTGGAAAATTTCTCCAGTGGTATTCAAATCAGCTTTGCGATGTCGATAAAGGGCTTTAGATGGGCTGTCATAGCCTGAAATTTCCCGTTTCATTACGCCTATGCCAAACTAACCCGCATATAGACAAGGTGAAAACTCTCTAATGGCCGATTGGCAGTCCCTCGATCCCGAGGCCGCTCGTGAAGCGGAAAAATATGAAAACCCTATTCCTAGCCGCGAACTGATCCTTCAGCACCTTGCTGATCGAGGTTCGCCTGCTAACCGCGAGCAGCTGGTCGAAGAGTTTGGTCTGACCACAGAAGACCAGATCGAAGCCCTGCGTCGCCGCCTGCGCGCCATGGAGCGCGACGCTCAACTCATCTATACCCGTCGCGGCACTTATGCGCCGGTGGACAAGCTCGACCTGATCCTGGGCCGCATCAGCGGTCACCGTGACGGCTTCGGCTTCCTGGTCCCGGACGACGGCAGTGACGACCTGTTCATGAGCCCGGGGCAAATGCGCCTGGTGTTCGATGGCGACCGTGCCCTGGCCCGTGTTTCCGGCCTCGACCGTCGCGGTCGCCGCGAAGGCATGATCGTTGAAGTGGTGTCCCGTGCCCACGAGACTATCGTCGGTCGTTACTTCGAAGAGGGCGGTATCGGTTTTGTCGTCGCGGACAATCCGAAGATCCAGCAAGAAGTGCTGGTGACGCCGGGCCGCAACGCCAACGCCCAGATCGGTCAGTTCGTCGAAGTGAAGATCACCCACTGGCCGACGCCACGCTTCCAGCCGCAAGGCGACGTGGTCGAAGTCGTGGGTAACTACATGGCGCCGGGCATGGAAATCGATGTCGCCCTGCGCACCTACGATATTCCTCATGTCTGGCCTGAAGCGGTGCTCAAAGAAGCCGCCAAGCTCAAGCCGGAAGTCGAAGAGAAAGACAAAGAGAAGCGCATCGACCTGCGCCATCTGCCGTTCGTGACCATCGACGGTGAAGATGCGCGCGACTTCGATGACGCGGTCTACTGCGAAGCCAAACCGGGCAAGCTGCGCCTGTTCTCCGGTGGCTGGAAGTTGTACGTGGCGATTGCCGACGTTTCCAGCTACGTGAAAATCGGTTCGGCACTGGATAACGAATCCCAGGTTCGTGGCAACTCGGTGTACTTCCCCGAGCGCGTCGTGCCGATGCTGCCTGAGCAGCTGTCCAACGGTCTGTGCTCGCTGAACCCGCACGTCGATCGCCTGGCCATGGTCTGCGAGATGACCATCTCCAAATCCGGCGAGATGACCGACTACTGCTTCTACGAAGCGGTGATCCACTCCCATGCCCGCCTGACCTATAACAAGGTCAGCGCCATGCTGGAGACGCCGAAAGCTACCGAAGCGCGTCAGCTTCGTGGTGAATACACCGACGTCCTGCCGCACCTCAAGCAGCTGTACGCGCTGTACAAGGTTCTGCTGGCGGCCCGTCACGTGCGCGGCGCGATCGATTTCGAAACGCAGGAAACCCGGATCATCTTCGGTTCCGAGCGCAAGATTGCCGAAATCCGCCCGACCGTTCGCAACGACGCCCACAAGCTGATCGAGGAATGCATGCTGGCGGCCAACGTGGCCACTGCCGAATTCCTGAAAAAGCACGAAATCCCAGCGTTGTATCGTGTCCATGACGGCCCGCCACCGGAGCGTCTGGAAAAACTGCGCGCCTTCCTTGGCGAGCTCGGCCTGTCCCTGCACAAAGGCAAGGATGGTCCGTCGCCGAAGGATTACCAGGCTTTGCTGGCCAGCATCAAGGACCGTCCGGATTTCCACCTGATCCAGACCGTCATGCTGCGTTCGTTGAGCCAAGCGGTGTACAGCGCTGATAACCAGGGCCACTTCGGCCTGAATTACGAAGCCTATACCCACTTCACTTCGCCGATTCGCCGCTACCCGGACTTGCTCACGCACCGGGCGATTCGCAGCGTCATCCATTCGAAAATGGACACCCCGCACGTTCGCCGTGCCGGCGCGATGATCATTCCGAAAGCGCGCATCTATCCGTACGACGAAGCGATCCTGGAGCAGCTCGGCGAGCAGTGCTCGATGAGCGAGCGCCGTGCCGACGAAGCGACCCGCGACGTAGTGAACTGGCTCAAGTGCGAGTTCATGAAAGACCGCGTGGGCGAATCGTTCCCGGGTGTGATCACCGCCGTGACCGGTTTCGGGCTGTTCGTCGAACTGACCGACATTTACGTCGAAGGCCTGGTGCACGTCACCGCGCTGCCGGGTGATTACTACCACTTCGATCCTGTACACCACCGCCTCGCCGGTGAGCGTACCGGTCGCAGCTTCCGCCTTGGCGACACGGTTGAAGTGCGCGTCATGCGCGTCGACCTCGACGAGCGCAAGATCGACTTTGAGATGGCTGAAAAAACCATCAGCGCGCCGATCGGCCGCAAGAAGCGTGGGGCTGAAACTACTGCGCCTGCTGCCAAATCCGTCGCAGAACCGGCGCCGGCGAAAACCGGCCGTCGTCCTGCCAAGGAAAAGGCTGTCGAAGCCTATCGCCCGAGCGATGCCGCGGCAAAAAATGCCGAGTTGCGCAAAAGTCGTGAACTGAAACAGGCGTTGCTGTCTGAAGCGAAAAGCGGCGGTAAAGCGGCGTCTGGGGGAAAGACCGGGCGGTCGGCGCCTGAGAAGGCCTCCGGCGGCAAGCCAGCAAAACCGAGCAAGCACCGTAAAGGCCCGCCAAAAGCGGGTTCCGCTCCAGCCGCCAGAAGCGGCGGGGCGCGTAAACCTAAGGCCAAGTCATGAGTCAGTTGGAAAAGATCTATGGCGTGCACGCTGTAGAAGCGTTGCTGCGTCACCACCCAAAACGCGTCAAGCAGATCTGGCTGGCTGAAGGCCGCAGTGATCCGCGGGTGCAGACGCTGATCGCACTCGCTGCCGAAAATCGCGTAGCGGTCGGTCAGGCTGAGCGTCGTGAGCTGGATGCGTGGGTAGAAGGTGTGCACCAGGGCGTGGTCGCGGACGTTAGTCCGAGTCAGGTCTGGGGCGAAGCGATGCTCGACGAATTGCTCGATCGTACCGAAGGCGCGCCGCTGTTGCTGGTGCTCGACGGCGTGACCGATCCGCACAACCTCGGCGCTTGCCTGCGTTCGGCCGATGCGGCCGGTGCGCTGGCGGTGATCGTGCCAAAGGACAAGTCAGCCACCCTGACCCCGACGGTGCGTAAAGTCGCCTGCGGCGCGGCGGAAGTGATTCCGTTGGTGGCGGTGACCAACCTGGCGCGCACCCTGGAAAAACTCAAGCAGCGTGGCTTGTGGGTCGTCGGTACGGCGGGCGAGGCTGAACAGGAGCTGTATCAGCAAGACCTGACCGGCCCGACCATCCTGATCATGGGCGCGGAAGGCAGCGGAATGCGCCGCCTGACTCGCGATCTTTGCGACTACCTGGTGCGTCTGCCAATGGCGGGCAGTGTCAGCAGTCTCAACGTTTCGGTAGCGACAGGCGTTTGCCTGTTCGAGGCCTTGCGCCAGCGCGGTGTCAAAGCTGCCGGGACCGCCAAGAAGTCCTGATCCGGTTGTAATCCCTGTGGGAGCGAGCCTGCTCGCGATAGCGGAGTTACATTCAGCATAAATGTTGAATGGTGCACCCCATCGCGAGCAGGCTCGCTCCCACAGTGGCTTTGTGTCTGGGCGAAGATTGGGGTTGTTCAAATAATCACCAATTGCCTTGCGCCTCTTCTGTCCCTTCTCTACAATTGCGCCCCTTGCTGTGACGGCAGGCACGCATGTGTCTATCGCAAGCAAGTCCATTAGTGTCATTCACTCCTTGTCTGACCGCTTTTGAGCGGCAGGCTACAACCCGTAAGGAGCATTCATGCGTCATTACGAAATCATCTTTTTGGTCCACCCGGATCAAAGCGAGCAAGTCGGCGGCATGGTTGAGCGTTACACCAAGCTGATCGAAGAAGACGGCGGCAAAATCCACCGTCTGGAAGATTGGGGCCGTCGTCAACTGGCCTACGCAATCAACAATGTTCACAAGGCTCACTACGTGATGCTGAACGTTGAGTGCACTGGCAAGGCCCTGGCCGAGCTGGAAGACAACTTCCGCTACAACGATGCAGTGATCCGTAACCTGGTCATCCGTCGCGAAGAAGCCGTTACCGGCCAATCCGAGATGCTCAAGGCTGAAGAAAACCGCAGTGAGCGCCGTGAGCGTCGCGACCGTCCTGAGCACTCCGACGCTGATAGCGTTGATGGTGATGACAGCGACGCCAGCGATAACGCTGACGAGTAATCCACGGACCTTTTGAGGAGCCTATTACATGGCACGTTTCTTCCGTCGTCGTAAATTCTGCCGCTTCACCGCTGAAGACGTGAAAGAGATCGATTACAAAGATCTCAACACTCTGAAAGCTTACGTATCCGAGACCGGCAAAATCGTTCCAAGCCGCATCACCGGTACCAAAGCTCGTTATCAGCGTCAGCTGGCCACCGCTATCAAGCGCGCCCGCTTCCTGGCCCTGCTGGCCTACACCGACAGCCACGGCCGCTGAGACCGGGCAGTCGACACGTAGCAAAGGATTGAATGCATGCGCGCCTTAGCTGAGTTCATCATGCGCGGCCGTATGCAGGCCACTCTGGTAGTGGCCGGATGCGCAACATTGCCGTTGTTGTATTGGTTGGGTGCTGCCGCTGGGTGCCTTGTGCTCCTGCGGCGCGGATTGAGGGACGCCTTGGGCGTTCTTGCTCTGGGACTGCTACCGGCGTTGATCTGGTGGCTTTACTCCGACGACCCACGGGCACTTCTGGTGCTGCTGGGGTCTTCGAGCCTTGCGTTGGTTTTGCGCGCAAGCGAGTCCTGGAACCGCGTGCTGCTGGTCAGCATAGCGATGGGATTGGTGTTTTCAGTGGTGCTGGGGGCGGCTTTTGCGCCCCAGATCGAGATGCTGGCGCAGGCTTTGATAAAAGTCATGCCGTCGCTACTCGGTGATGTCTACCAGCAATTGTCGGTAGACGAGCAAGCGCGTTTCGCGTCCCTGATTGCACCGGTCCTGACCGGCCTGATTGCGGCCTTGTTGCAAATCGTCAGTGTGCTGAGCCTGATTGTCGGGCGCTACTGGCAGGCGTTGTTGTACAACCCGGGTGGTTTTGGTCGCGAGTTTCGCGCCATCCGAATCCCGCTTTTACCGGCGATGTTGCTGCTGGTGTTGATGCTTCTGGGGCCTAACTTAGGCTCGCAGATGGCCATGTTGACACCGTTGTGCAGCGTACCGCTGGTGTTCGCCGGGCTGGCCCTGATTCACGGGCTGGTGGCGCAAAAGCGACTGGCCAAATTCTGGCTGGTGGGGTTGTACGTCACGCTGTTGCTGTTCATGCAGCTGATCTATCCGTTGCTGGTGGTCTTGGCCATCGTCGACAGCCTGATTGATTTTCGCGGTCGTTCGGCACCGAAAGATGCCGATAACGCGAACGGTGAAGGTTAAAAGTTAAGAGGATTTTCACATGCAACTGATCCTTCTGGAAAAAGTCACCAACCTGGGCAACCTGGGTGACAAAGTGAACGTTAAGGCTGGTTACGGTCGTAACTACCTGCTGCCTTACGGCAAAGCTACCGCTGCGACCGCTGCCAACCTGGCTGCGTTCGAAGAGCGTCGCGCTGAGCTGGAAAAAGCCGCAGCAGACCGTAAAACTTCGGCTGAAAGCCGTGCCGCCCAACTGGCTGAGCTGGAAGTGACTATCACTGCCACCGCTGGTGACGAAGGCAAGCTGTTCGGTTCGATCGGCACCCACGACATCGCTGATGCACTGACCGCCTCTGGCGTTGAAGTTGCAAAAAGCGAAGTTCGTCTGCCGAACGGCACCATCCGCAACGTAGGCGAATTCGACGTAGCCGTGCACCTGCACGCCGAAGTTGAAGCCACCGTACGCGTTGTCGTGGTAGCAGCTTAAGCAGCACTTGTCGGCTGGCACCCTCGGGTGCTTGCCGGTAACATCGGGCACGATCCTGTTTACAGGTCGTGCCCTTTGTCTTTCTGAAACTCCCAATTCCAAGTGGCCATGAACGATATCTCCGCTCCCGAGCAATACGATCTGCAAACCGCTGCCCTGAAGGTGCCGCCGCATTCCATCGAGGCCGAACAGGCCGTGCTCGGTGGTCTGATGCTGGACAACAATGCCTGGGAACGTGTGCTCGATCAGGTCTCGGACGGCGATTTCTATCGTCATGACCACCGTTTGATCTTCCGTGCGATCGCCAAACTGGCCGATCAGAACTCCCCGATCGACGTCGTGACCCTTGCCGAGCAATTGGACAAGGAAGGTCAGACCTCGCAAGTCGGTGGCCTCGGTTACCTGGGTGAGCTGGCGAAAAACACGCCGTCCGTCGCCAACATCAAGGCCTATGCGCAAATCGTTCGTGCACGGGCGACGTTGCGGCAGTTGATCGGCATCGCCACCGAAATTGCTGACAGTGCTTTCAACCCGGAAGGCCGCACGGCTGAAGAGATTCTCGACGAAGCTGAGCGGCAGATCTTCCAGATCGCCGAGGCCCGGCCAAAAACCGGCGGCCCGGTGAGCGTGAATGACCTGCTGACCAAGGCTATCGACCGTATCGATACCTTGTTCAACACCGACAACGCCATCACCGGCCTGTCCACCGGTTACACCGACCTCGACGAGAAGACCAGCGGCTTGCAGCCTTCCGACCTGATCATCGTCGCCGGCCGTCCGTCCATGGGTAAAACCACCTTCGCGATGAACCTGGTGGAAAACGCCGTGTTGCGCAGCGACAAGTGCGTACTGGTTTACTCGCTGGAGATGCCAGGCGAATCGCTGATCATGCGTATGCTTTCGTCCCTTGGGCGTATCGACCAGACCAAGGTCCGGGCCGGTCGCCTGGACGACGACGATTGGCCACGCCTGACCTCGGCGGTTAACCTGCTGAACGATCGCAAGCTGTTCATCGACGACACGGCCGGTATCAGCCCGTCGGAGATGCGTGCGCGGACCCGGCGTCTGGTGCGTGAACACGGCGACATTGCCCTGATCATGATCGACTACCTGCAGTTGATGCAGATCCCAGGTTCCGGCGGCGACAACCGGACCAACGAGATTTCCGAGATCTCCCGTTCCTTGAAGGCCCTGGCCAAGGAATTCAACTGCCCGGTGGTGGCGCTGTCCCAGCTCAACCGCTCCCTGGAGCAACGACCGAACAAACGCCCGATCAACTCCGACTTGCGGGAATCCGGAGCGATCGAGCAGGATGCTGACGTGATCATGTTCGTGTACCGGGATGAGGTGTACCACCCGGAAACCGAGCATAAAGGCATCGCCGAGATCATCATCGGTAAGCAGCGGAACGGCCCGATCGGCACGTCACGACTGGCGTTCATCGGTAAGTACACCCGCTTCGAAAATCTGGCGCCGGGCAGCTACAACTTCGACGACGAGTAAGTTGTGTCGCGCCTGAGAGGGCCCCATCGCGGGCAAGCCCGCTCCCACAGGGATCACACCGAACCTGTGGGAGCGGCGGTGCGACGATTCGACTTGCCCGCGATGGGGTCGCCGCAATTTCCGACCATAGCCGTCGGAATTGATCAAATTTTGTGCTATATTCCGCGCCCGCGAAATTCAATGAAAGCCAACACCGGTTATCGACATGCAAGCAGCCAAGCCGTTATTTGACTATCCCAAGTACTGGGCCGAATGTTTCGGGCCAGCGCCATTCCTGCCGATGAGCAGGGAGGAGATGGATCAGCTTGGCTGGGATTCCTGCGACATCATCATCGTCACCGGTGATGCCTACGTCGACCACCCGTCGTTCGGCATGGCGATCATCGGCCGACTGCTGGAGGCCCAGGGCTTCCGCGTCGGGATCATTGCGCAGCCGAACTGGCAGTCCAAAGACGACTTCATGAAGCTCGGCGAGCCGAACCTGTTTTTCGGCGTCGCGGCCGGCAACATGGACTCGATGATCAACCGCTACACCGCCGACAAGAAAATCCGTTCCGATGACGCCTACACCCCTGGTGGCCTGGCGGGCAAACGTCCGGACCGCGCGAGCCTGGTTTACAGCCAGCGCTGCAAGGAAGCCTATAAGAATGTACCGATCGTGCTCGGTGGCATCGAAGCCTCCCTGCGCCGCATCGCCCACTACGATTATTGGCAGGACCGGGTGCGTAACTCGATCCTGATCGACGCTTGCGCCGACATCCTGCTCTACGGCAACGCCGAGCGTGCGATCGTCGAAGTCGCCCAGCGTCTGTCGTTCGGTCACAAGATCGAAGACATCACCGATGTGCGCGGCACCGCGTTCATTCGTCGTGACACGCCAAAAGACTGGTTCGAGATCGACTCCACGCGCATTGATCGTCCGGGCAAGGTCGACAAGATCATCAACCCGTACGTGAACACCCAGGACACGCAAGCCTGCGCCATCGAGCAGGAAAAAGGTCCGTCGGAAGACCCGAACGAAGCGAAGGTCGTGCAATTGCTGCCGAACCCGCGCCTCACCCGCGAGAAAACGGTCATCCGTTTGCCGTCGATGGAAAAAGTCCGGGGCGACTCGGTGCTCTACGCCCACGCCAACCGCGTGCTTCACCTGGAAACCAACCCGGGCAATGCCCGTGCGCTGGTGCAGAAGCATGGCGAAGTGGACGTCTGGTTCAACCCGCCTCCGATTCCGATGACCACCGAAGAAATGGACTACGTGTTCGGCATGCCTTACGCACGGGTTCCGCACCCTGCGTACGGCAAGGAAAAGATTCCTGCCTACGACATGATCCGCTTCTCGGTGAACATCATGCGTGGCTGCTTCGGCGGCTGTACGTTCTGCTCGATCACCGAGCACGAAGGCCGGATCATCCAGAACCGTTCTGAAGAGTCGATCATTCGCGAAATCGAAGAGATCCGCGACAAGGTGCCTGGCTTCACCGGGGTGATCTCCGACCTCGGCGGCCCGACCGCGAACATGTACCGCATCGCCTGCAAGAGCCCGGTCATCGAATCCGCGTGCCGCAAGCCGTCCTGCGTGTTCCCGGGCATCTGTGAAAACCTCAACACCGATCACTCGTCGCTGATCCAGCTCTATCGCAGCGCCCGTGCCTTGCCGGGTGTGAAGAAGATCCTGATCGCGTCCGGCCTGCGTTACGACCTCGCGGTCGAGTCGCCGGAATACGTCAAGGAGCTGGTGACTCACCACGTTGGTGGTTACCTGAAGATCGCCCCGGAACATACCGAGGAAGGTCCGCTCAACCAGATGATGAAACCGGGCATCGGCAGCTATGACAAGTTCAAGCGCATGTTCGAGAAGTACACCAAGGAAGCCGGGAAAGAGCAGTACCTGATTCCGTACTTCATCGCCGCTCACCCGGGCACCACCGACGAAGACATGATGAACCTGGCCCTGTGGCTCAAGGGCAACGGTTTCCGTGCCGACCAGGTGCAGGCGTTCTACCCGTCGCCGATGGCTACCGCTACCGCGATGTACCACTCGGGCAAGAACCCGTTGCGCAAGGTCACTTACAAGAGTGACGCCGTGACCATCGTCAAGAGCGAAGAACAGCGTCGCCTGCACAAGGCGTTCTTGCGTTATCACGACCCGAAAGGCTGGCCGATGCTGCGTGAAGCGCTGACCCGCATGGGCCGCGCCGACCTGATCGGGCCGGGCAAGAACCAGTTGATCCCGCTGCATCAGCCGGCGACCGACAGCTACCAGAGCGCCCGTCGCAAGAACTCGACACCGGCCGGCAGCCACAAAGTGGCAGGGGAAAAGACCACCAAGATCCTGACCCAGCACACTGGTCTGCCACCGCGCGCCAGCGATGGCGGCAACCCGTGGGACAAGCGTGAACAGGCCAAGGCTGCGGCGTTTGCCCGCAATCAGCAGGCGGCCAAGGAGCGCAAGGACGCGGCCAAAGGCAAGGGGCCAAAACCGGCCCGCAAGCCAGTCGTGCCGCGTTAACTTCCGCGCCATATCGCAAAACGCCAGCCTCAGTGCTGGCGTTTTGTTTTCTAGCGAGTGTGCGGCCTGTTTGCTAAGGTGACGCGCACTTCATGACTGCCCGGAAAGCCGATTTCCCTATACGACGCCAAACCCTGTGGGAGCCGGGCTTGCCCGCGATGACGGCGGCACAGGCAATAAAGATCTAACCCCCGATCTTCAAGGACGATTCACATGAGCACCCCCTTACCGGGCATCGGCATGGACTACAGCCCCTCCCAGTTCATGGCCCGCCAACGCATCGAAAGCCAGATCAACCTGCCACGCCTGTTCGCCGCCATCGACGCCGATCCCGGAATCGTCGGCTCGGGCGTGGTGTACATCGACGCCGAATTCAACGTGGTGACCCTGCGCGAGTTCAAGCCGATTTGCAGTATCAGGCCCAAGCGAATCATTTTGCGCGAGGCGCAGAAGTACATTGCGCCTGCGCAGTTTGCTGATCAGGTAAAGAACAACCCACGTGAATCTCGTTTAGTGGGGGAGGCAGTCAATACGACATTATCTTGTGCCGGTGCCATTCTGGGCTGGATCGTGGTTTTCAGTGGAACAATTGCAGTTCCGTTTACAGCAGGTGCCAGCTTGGTTGTAACAGCAATTGGAGCAACAGCTGCTGCCGCGAGTACTGCGCAGTGTGTGGTTGGAGGCACGAGGACGTACAACGAACTCAACGACCCATCAGCCAATGATGATATGGACAGCGAGGACTGGTATCGCTATGCAATGCCGGTACTGGATGCTGCATCATTGCTGGGAGCCGGTGCGTCTACTCTAACCACCCTGAGGCTCTTGCAGGCCAGGAAGGTCTCGACCGGCAGGAGTTGGTACGAGCTTTCTAAAGGTCTGACCCGTCAGCAAAGAAAGGCGTTGACCAAAGAATTGTTAACATTAAAAGACCCGAGCCTGACAAATAAACTATTGAAGCTTCGCCAGCGTTCGGGGGCGCTTGCAAAGCGTTATACAGCTACTCAAATCAATCACGCGACGGTCACTCAGATTCGCGACTCTCTGGGGGCGGCCATAGGCTTAACAGGAAGTAGCTTAGCTGGGAACCTCAGAACAATTGCTGTTGGTCTGTATGAGGAGGTTGAGTAATGGATCGCAAGTATTCATTGAACGCTTTCCTTGCTCACTATTTTCCGACCTTTATCTGCGCCTTTTTTCTAGCTTGTTTTGCTCTTTCTGCTTCGATTTCATTAGTCTCAAGTACTTACTTTCGAGGCGATCCTGAACGGGGCAAGTATTCGTTTATTGTGGCGTTGGTGCTGTCTTTGCTCTTGGCGTTGAGCCACTTTGTCATGATCAGGGGGCGGTCCTGGGGTGTGCGGGCCATCGTCGTATTCTATTTGGTGTGTTTCCTCACAGTCCTCCCAACTTATGGTTATAAGCCGCATCCCGTCGCCTATGTGACTGGGTTGTTATTTCCGATGCTGGGTTTGCTACTGCTTAATAGCAAACGCCATCGAGAAATGCGCCAGAAGTTGCTTGAATTACGTCATGAGCGTATCGCAGCAAAATCTGCCGTCGGGCTTCAGAAAAACAAGAAGGGACGCTAGGTGGAACACTATCCGTTTTTTCTCAATTTTATGAAGCGCTACTTCCCAACCTTTATCGCCGCGATCTTCGTGGCGAAAATATCGTGTTTGCTTGCTCTCTTTGCTCTTCTCGATAACTTCTTTGTGAGCGCTCCACTGGCAGACGAAGCGAAATTCTTCGCCGTATGCACTGTTATTTGCATAGGGGTTCTGGTCCATAGCAACTTTATGGTCGTACGCGGCAGACCGGGTTGGGTTTGGGTGTTCGCAGGGCTTTTTGTGGTCTGTCTGTTGCGTGTGTTGCCGACTATTGCCTATCGGCCAAATCGATTCGTTTATGCAGCAGGCATCCTCTTTCCATTGCTAGGCCTACTGCTACTCAACAGCAAACGCCACCGCGAAATGCGCATCCAACTGGTTGAAATCCGCCGTCAGCGCGAGTTGATCAGGCAAGCCTTCAAGGCATCGCGCCGCCGCCGTTGAGTCGACTCAACCACCGATCCGCCACATTTATGTGCGCTCCTTCGCGCACGAAAGCGAGCAATGCGCGCTTTTAGTGCTCTACTGCCTTGAGTAACGGAAGAAAGGGTCCGACCTGCCTGCATGGCATAAGTCTTGCGCCGCTTTCGATAACGTCCAGGCTCGCAGGAGGCACGCCGTGTCGATTCATGTCGCATTGCACCACGTCACGCATTATCGCTACGACCGCGCCGTCGAGCTCGGTCCGCAGATCGTTCGCCTGCGCCCGGCTGCCCACAGTCGCACGCGGATACTGTCCTATGCGCTGAAAGTCTCGCCCGAGCAGCATTTCATCAACTGGCAGCAGGATCCCCAGGGCAATTACCTGGCGCGGTTGGTGTTCCCGGAGAAAACGGAGGAGCTGCGGATCGAGGTCGACTTGCTGGCGGAGATGGCGGTGTTCAATCCGTTCGACTTCTTCCTCGAGCCCTACGCCGAAAAGATCCCTTTCGCCTACGCGGGGGATGAGCGCAAAGAGTTGGCGCCGTACCTGGAAACTTTGCCCCTGACGCCGAAATTCAAGGCCTATCTGGAGGGCATCGATCGCACGCCGTTACCGAGCGTGGATTTCCTGGTCGCGCTCAACCAGCGCCTCAGCGATGACATCGGCTACCTGATCCGTATGGAGCCAGGCGTACAGACCCCGGAACACACCCTCGAGCATGCCTCTGGTTCCTGCCGCGACTCGGCGTGGTTGCTAGTGCAATTGCTGCGCAACCTCGGCCTGGCGGCGCGTTTCGTATCCGGTTACCTGATTCAGTTGACTGCCGATGTCAAAAGCCTCGACGGTCCCTCGGGTACCGAAGTGGACTTCACTGACCTGCACGCCTGGTGCGAGGTCTATTTGCCCGGTGCTGGCTGGATCGGCCTGGACGCGACTTCAGGGCTGTTTGCCGGTGAAGGACACATTCCGTTGGCCTGTAGTCCTGATCCGTCCTCTGCGGCACCGATCAGTGGCTTGGTGGAACCGTGCGAGTGCGAATTCACCCACGAGATGTCGGTCGAGCGGATTTGGGAAGCGCCGCGGGTCACGAAACCCTACACCGAAGACCAATGGCTGGCGATTCAGGCATTGGGCCGGCAGATCGATGCCGACCTGCTCGAAGGTGACGTGCGCCTGACCATGGGCGGTGAGCCGACTTTCGTTTCCATCGATGACCCGGACGGCGCCGAGTGGAACACTGCGGCGCTCGGGCCGGACAAGCGTCGGCTGTCGGCCGAACTGTTCCAGCGCATGCGCAAGCATTACGCGCCCAAGGGGCTGGTGCATTTCGGTCAGGGTAAGTGGTATCCCGGCGAACAACTGCCGCGCTGGTCGCTGAACTGCTACTGGCGCCGCGACGGCGTACCGATCTGGCACAACAGCGCGCTGATCGCTGATGAGCAGGAAGACTACGGCGCCGATGGCGAACTGGCTGGGCGTTTTCTGGCGAGTGTCGCCGAACGTCTGAAAATTCCGACACGCTTTGTGTTCCCGGCCTACGAAGACAATTTCTATTACCTCTGGCGCGAAGGCGCTTTGCCGCAGAACGTCAGCGCCGAAGACTCACGGCTGGAAGAGCCTTTGGAGCGGGCGCGTCTGCGCAAAGTCTTCAGTCAGGGCCTGGACAAGGTGATCGGTCAGGTCCTGCCGCTGGCGCGCACCGCCAAGGGCGATCAATGGCAGAGCGGTCGCTGGTATCTGCGGGAAGAGCATTGCCGATTGGTACCGGGGGATTCGCCGCTGGGGTATCGTTTGCCACTCGGTTCGCAGCCCTGGGTGAAGGCAGCGGAGTATCCGTTCATTCACCCTGTAGACCCGAATCAGGATTTCCCTGCACTGCCTGACACTGCACAACTTCAGAGCCAAGGCGAGCCTGCTGTTGCTGATGAACGCGTGCCAAAGATCGACGAGTCCGCCGACTGGCTGACCCGCACCGCCTTCTGCGCCGAAGCGCGAGAAGGCCGGTTGTACCTGTTCATGCCGCCACTGGAGCGGGTCGAGGACTATCTGGAACTGGTCGCCGCCATCGAAGCCACCGCCGAGGAATTGCATTGTCCGGTGTTGCTGGAAGGCTATGAACCGCCAAGCGATCCGCGCCTGAGTAACTTCCGCATTACTCCGGATCCTGGCGTGATCGAGGTTAACGTCCAGCCGTCCGCCACCTGGGATGAGTTGGTGGAGCGCACCGAGTTTCTTTACGAAGAGGCGCGCCAGACTCGACTCACCACCGAGAAGTTCATGATCGATGGCCGGCACACCGGCACCGGTGGCGGCAACCATTTCGTATTGGGTGGCGCGACCCCGGCTGACTCACCGTTTCTGCGTCGTCCCGATCTGCTGCGCAGCCTGATCAGTTACTGGCATAACCATCCATCCTTGTCCTACCTGTTTTCCGGATTGTTCATCGGTCCGACGTCCCAGGCGCCACGGGTAGATGAAGCGCGCAACGATTCGCTGTATGAACTGGAAATCGCCTTCGCACAGATGCCGAAGCCGGGCGAGGAGTGCCCACCTTGGCTGGTGGATCGACTGCTGCGCAATCTGCTGATCGACGTGACCGGCAACACCCACCGCGCCGAGTTTTGCATCGACAAACTGTATTCGCCGGACGGCGCCACCGGGCGCCTCGGGTTACTGGAACTGCGAGCCTTTGAAATGCCGCCCCATGCGCGCATGAGCCTGGCTCAGCAATTGTTGCTGCGGGCGTTGGTGGCGCGGTTCTGGCGCGAGCCTTATGCACCGCCGAAACTGGCGCGCTGGGGCACTGAACTGCACGACCGGTTCCTGTTGCCGCACTTCATCGAGCAGGATTTCGCTGATGTGATCGTCGACCTCAATGCCGCCGGTTACCCCGTGCGGGCCGAGTGGTTCGCGGCGCATCTGGAATTCCGTTTTCCCAAGGTCGGCGACTACGCCGTCAGCGGCATTCAACTGGAATTGCGTCAGGCGCTGGAGCCTTGGCATGTGCTCGGCGAGGAGGGCGCGGCAGGTGGCACGGTGCGTTACGTGGATTCGTCGCTGGAGCGTTTGCAGGTCAAGCTCAGCGGCCTGCCGCCCCAGCGTTATTTTCTGACCTGCAACGGCATCCCGGTGCCGTTGCAACCCACGGGGCGGGTTGGTGAGTTCGTCGCCGGTGTACGCTTTCGCGCCTGGCAACCGGCTAATTGCCTGCAACCGACCATCCCGGTCCACGCGCCGCTGGTGTTCGACTTGCTCGACACCTGGATGGGGCGTTCGCTGGGCGGTTGTCAGTACCACGTCGCCCACCCGGGCGGGCGCAATTACGACAGCCTGCCGGTGAACGCCAATGAAGCCGAGAGCCGGCGGATGGCGCGATTCTTCCGTCTCGGACACTCGCCAGGGAAACTTCCTATACCGAATCTGGAAATTAACGACGAGCTACCGATGACTCTCGATTTGCGACGTTTCTAAACCGTACGCGACGCTCGGATTTTTCGTATATCCGGGCGTCATGAGCCTGCGTTAGTCTGACCGTTCTTTGCTGTCTGCCGAGCTTTCCATGCCTGACCTGCTTGACCGCTACCCGCTGACCGCGGGCACTTATCACGAACTGCTCGACGACAGCGGTGCCGTGCGCCCGCACTGGCAGCGGCTGTTCGATCAATTGCAACGCAGCACGCCAGCGCAACTGGTGCAGCGTCAGGCGCTGCTGACCCGGCAGATCCAGGAAAACGGCGTGACCTATAACGTCTACGCCGACCCCAAGGGCGCTGACCGGCCATGGGAGCTGGACCTGCTGCCCCATGTGATTGCCGCCGATGAGTGGGAACAGTTATCGGCCGGGATCGCTCAACGGGCGCGCTTGCTCAATGCTGTGCTGGCGGACTTGTACGGCCCTCAGCGCTTGATCGCCGAAGGCCTGTTGCCGGCTGAGCTGGTGTTCGGTCACAACAACTTCCTCTGGCCCTGTCAGGGCATTTCGCCGCCCGACGGGGCCTTTTTGCATCTGTACGCCGTGGATCTGGCGCGCACGCCTGACGGTCGCTGGTGGGTGACGGCGGACCGGACTCAAGCGCCATCCGGTGCCGGTTACGCGCTGGAAAACCGCACCATCGTGTCCCGGGCCTTTCCCGAGCTGTACCGCGATTTGAAGGTGCAGCACCTGGCAGGGTTCTTCCGCACCCTTCAGGAAACGCTCGCCCGTCAGGCGCCGAGCGATGACGAAGCGCCACTGGTGGTGCTGCTGACGCCCGGGCGTTTCAACGAAAGCTATTTTGAACACCTGTATCTGGCTCGCCAGCTCGGTTATCCGTTGGTGGAGGGCGGTGACCTGACCGTCCGGGATGCCACGGTCTACCTGAAAACCTTGAGCGGCCTGCGTCGGGTTCACGCGATCATGCGTCGGCTCGACGATGATTTCTGCGACCCCCTGGAGCTGCGCACCGACTCGGCCCTCGGCGTGCCGGGGCTGCTCGAAGCTGTGCGTCAGGGTCGGGTGCTGGTGGCCAATGCCCTCGGCAGCGGCGTGCTGGAGTCGCCAGGGTTGCTGGGTTTCCTGCCGAAGATTAATCAGTATCTGTTCGGTGAAGAGCTGATCCTGCCGTCTATCGCGACTTGGTGGTGCGGTGAAGCGCCGGTGCTGGCCCAAGCCCTCGAAAAACTGCCGGAGCTGTTGATCAAACCGGCGTTTCCGTCGCAGAGCTTCGCCCCGGTGTTTGGTCGTGATTTGAGTGAAAAACAGCGTCAAGCCTTGGCTGAGCGCATGCAGGCACGGCCTTACGCCTATGTTGCGCAAGAATTGGCGCAACTGTCCCAAGCGCCGATCTGGCAGGCCGAATGTGGTCAGTTGCAACCGCGGGCCATTGGCATGCGCGTGTATGCGGTGGCCAGTCGGGACGGCTATCGAGTACTGCCCGGCGGGCTGACCCGGGTTGCCGCCGAAGCCGACGCCGAAGTGGTGTCGATGCAGCGCGGCGGCGCCAGCAAGGACACTTGGGTGTTGGGCGATCGCCCGCCCAGCGGCGAACAATGGAAAGCCCAGCGCAATATTGGCGTTCACGATCTGGTGCGACGCGATCCGTATCTGCCATCGCGGGTGGTCGAGAACCTTTTCTGGTTCGGCCGTTACTGTGAGCGCTGCGATGACAGCGCGCGCCTGCTGCGCATCATGCTCGCGCGCTATGTCGATGGCGATGACCCGCAAGCCCTGGAGGCGGCAGTCGATCTCGGTGAGCGTCTGAATCTGTTGCCGGAGGAGGGCGAGTTGCCAGAGCGATTGTTGGCTGCGCTGCTCGGTGATGATTGGCCGTTCAGCCTGCGCTCCAATCTGCAACGCTTGCAGTGGGCGGCGTCGCAAGTACGCGGGAAGCTCTCGCGAGAGAACTGGCAAGCGCTGGTGGAATTGCAGCGCGAGGCCATGGAACTGGAAACCGAAGAACCGGATTTCGGCGAGCTGCTGGATTTCCTCAACCGATTGGTGATGTCGCTGGCGGCGCTGTCCGGTTTTGCCCTCGACGACATGACCCGGGACGAAGGCTGGCGTTTCCTGATGATCGGACGACGGATCGAGCGGCTGCAATTTCTCAGCGGCAGCCTGGCGGCGTTTCTGCGTGGCGCCGGGACTTTCGATCAGGCCGGGCTGGAGTGGCTGCTGGAGTTGGGCAACAGCAGCATCACCTACCGCTCGCGGTATCTGGCGGTGGCGCAATTGATCCCGGTGCTGGACCTGTTGTTGCTCGACGAGCAGAACCCTCACGCGGTGTTGTTCCAGTTGAAACTGGTGACCCGCACGTTGAAGCGCTTGAACGATGACTTTGGTGCGCCGCGCGAAACAGGTCTGCCGCAGTTGGTGGAGCGGCTGGCGCGCTTCGATCTGGGTTGCCTGGAAAACTCACTGTTTGGCGAGGCCAGTGTTCGCGCCGCCATAGAGGGGCTGGCCGATCTGTTGCAGGAGATCGCCGATGCCAGCGGACAAGTATCGGATCGCCTGGCCTTGCGCCATTTCGCCCATGTCGATGATGTCAGCCAACGTACGGTGTCCGTCTGATGAATGCCCATTACCAGATTTTCCACGACACCCATTATCACTATGACAGCCCGGTATCCCTGGCCCAGCAATTGGCGCATCTGTGGCCGCGGGCCTGCGTTTGGCAGCGCTGCACCGATCAGCAATTGCAGATCAGTCCCGATCCGACCTCGCGCCGGGATGAGCTGGACGTGTTTGGTAATCCGCTGACCCGGCTGGCATTCGAACGGCCGCACGATGAGTTGCTGGTCAACGCCAGCCTGACGGTCGAAGTGCTGGCTCGACCATCGTTGGACTTCAATCAATCGCCAGCCTGGGAAGAGACCTGCAATGCACTGACCTACAGCAGTCAGCCATTGTCTCCTGAATTGCTGGAAGCCTGCCGTTACCGGTTCGAATCGCCCTATGTGCATTTGAAGCGCAGCTTCGTCGAATTCTCGCAAAGTTGCTTTCCTCCTGGCCGGCCATTGCTGCTGGGGGTTCAGGCGTTGATGGAGAAGATCTTCAGCGAGTTCACCTTCGATGCCGAAGCGACCCAAGTGGCGACGCCGCTGGTGGAAGTGCTGGAGAGGCGGCGCGGCGTTTGCCAGGACTTTGCGCACTTGATGCTTGCTTGTGTGCGCTCCCGTGGATTAGCGGCGCGGTATATCAGCGGCTACTTGCTGACCCAGCCACCACCGGGCCAGCCACGGCTGATCGGCGCCGATGCGTCTCATGCCTGGGTGTCGGTATTTTGCCCGGTGCTGGGTTGGGTGGATTTCGACCCCACCAACAATGTGCAACCGGCGCTGGAGCACATCACCCTGGCCTGGGGCCGGGATTTTTCCGATGTGTCGCCGTTGCGTGGAGTGATCCTGGGCGGTGGCAGCCACGACCCCGAGGTACGGGTCACAGTAATGCCATTGGAGTAACTGAGATCAAATTGTGGGAGCGAGCCTGCTCGCGATAGCGGTGTATCAGTCAAATAATTGCTAAGTGTGCCGCCGTCATCGCGAGCAGGCTCGCTCCCACATGGGGATGTGCAAGTCAGTTCTGGAGGGGGATTTTCAGATTGGACTGTGAGGGTCAGCAACATCGTTGCTGACCCTGGACACAGATCCGGTGGGCCTGATCAGATCATCGGGCCCTGAGGGTCTCAGGCGTCGGGCGCCTGATCTTTCGGTGCTTCAGTTTCGTCTGTAGCCACTTCGCCTTCGGTATCCGGGTTCAGTGCTGCTGCTTCTTCTTCAGCTGTAGCTTTCTTGCGCTGAAGCTTTTCCTCTTTCTTCTGCTCCTTGGCCAAGTCTCTCTGACGTTTGGCGAAGGAATAATTAGGTTTAGCCATGGGCGATCCTCTGGGGTCGAAGGTGAGGTTGAGCGGCGCATATTCTGCCCTGTATCGATGCCGAGCCGTTAGCTGGGTTTTTGCTCGGTCCATTTTGGCGGTACCGAGGGTTGCCAGGCGTCCAGTGCATCGAGCAGGGTTTGCGGCGATTCGCTCATTTGCAGCATGTCACGGTGCGCTTCGCGAACGAAGCCTTCGCCGACGATATGATCAAGAAAAGACGTCAACTTGCTGTAGAAACCGTTTACTTCCAGCAAACCCAGCGGTTTCCCGTGATAGCCGAGCTGACCCCAGGTCCAGACTTCGAACAGCTCTTCCAGTGTGCCCAAGCCGCCGGGCAGAGCAATGAAGGCATCGCTGAGCTCGGCCATTCGCGCCTTGCGTGCATGCATGCCGTCGACCACTTCCAGGCGAGTCAGGCCGCTGTGTCCGATTTCCTTGTCTTTGAGGCTCTGCGGGATGATCCCGATCACTTCACCGCCGGCCGCCAGCGCGGCATCGGCAACGATCCCCATCAGCCCGACGGCGCCGCCGCCATAGACCAGAGTCAGCTTGCGCTCGGCCAATGCTCGCCCCAGGGCGACAGCCGCTTCACGATAAGCCGGGTCAGTGCCAGTGCTGGCACCGCAAAATACACAAACGGACGCTAAAGACATGCCTTACTCCATGGTCATCAGGGCCACAGAGTAAAGGCAGGCTTGCCTCGTTCCAAGGGTTAAACCTCGTGTTCAGGTGTTTCACAGGTACCGCTGGCGCCACAGGCATAAGCGGCGAGCAAGCTGCTCAATAAACTGTTGAAAGACATGACAGGCGCTCCAGATGAGAGATGACGGTCCTGATGATAGGGCCGTGCCAGACGTCTGGCCGGTAGATTGTTTCGATGAGTGTCATAGCCCGAAAGTTGTATACAATTTTTGATTCAGGTCATAGGAACTTGCGAAGATTTCAGGCAGTCTTCTGTGCATTAGCACTTTTGTTAACCCTGCCTTGGAGATTCACCATGTTTGCCAAACTTGTTGCGGTATCCCTGCTGACACTGGCCAGCAGCCAATTGATGGCTGCCGAGTGCAAGACGACCATCGACTCCACCGATCAGATGTCCTTCAACACCAAGACCATTGAAATCGACAAAAGCTGCAAGACCTTCACCGTTGAATTGACTCACTCCGGCAGCCTGCCGAAAAACGTCATGGGCCATAACTGGGTGCTGAGCAAAGAGGCCGACATGCAGCCGATCGCTACCGATGGTTTGACTGCCGGCATCGACAAGGACTACCTGAAAGAAGGTGATGCCCGCATCATCGCTCACACCAAACTCATCGGCGCCAAGGAAAAAGACTCGGTGACTTTCGACGTGTCGAAGCTCAATGCTGCTGAAAAGTACGGTTTCTTCTGCTCGTTCCCGGGCCATATCTCGATGATGAAAGGCACTGTTACTCTGAAGTAAAACAGCGCTTAAGCAATACTAAAAAGCGCCGCTGCGAGGCTATCGCAGCGGCGTTTTTGCGTCTGGGATAGGTATTTTGTGCTGAGGTGTGGGGCTAGCAATCTCACTCTGCTCGTTCAGCCCATTGGTCGGAAATTCGCGATACCTGTTATTTCTGACAGTAGACCGTGATTCTGATCGCGAGTTAGATGGCATGGCGCTCACATCACTTTGCGCATCCATTCTGAAAAAGGAGTTTTCATATGACCGAACAAGTGCAATTACCTCCGCTGAGTTCTTTGGCTCAGTCTCCGAGTAAAAATACTAAGGAGAGTTCTACCAGGATTCTGGCCATTACAAATGGCGATGGTGAGCTCATCGAAAACGGCGGTATCAGCAAAAATGGCGATTTAAGCTTTGTAGGCTCTGCTGAACCTAATCAAACGGCGGAGATTCTCGATAAGGGCGTTCCCGTACATCCTCCTGTTAATGTCGATAACCGTGGTCACTACAGTGCCTTCTTGCCGGGTCAGGCAATGGGTGTACACGCGTACAGCGTACGAACGTCAGATGGAAAGGAATCAGAAGTGTGGTTCATTTTTATAAACGTGCCCGTAGTTGCGCATATCCAGTGGGTAACGGGTCCTGACGGTGTTCCCATCCACAGTGGTGGAAGCACAGTGCATAGCTCCCTGAGTTTTGTCGGCCAGGGGGAGGCTTTCCAGACAGTTGATCTCCTGGGCAGCGGGGTGTTGCTTCAAACACTCAACGTCGATGGAAGCAATCATTGGAGCGCCCTCGTTGAGAAAGTGGGCGTAGGCAACCATGAGTACACTGTTCGTGGGGAAGACGGTGAGGTATCGGCACCTTGGAGGATTCGGGTCGATAAGCCGGCTGAACTCACTGTCCAATTTGTGATAGGAGCCAGTTTCCAGCTCATCGGGAATCACGAGTCGACGACTGATAAAAAGTTAACGCTTGTAGGCACGGCAACCCCCGGTGAAAGTGGGTTTATCGTTGACTATGAGAGAGACCTGGTTCCATTCGTGGCTGATCAGAACGGTGTCTACACGGCAACTATTGAAGGCTTGGCAGAAAAGGTACATACCTTCAGAGCGAAATCTGACCAAGGTCGAGTCTCGATGCCATGGGCCATTAGGGTTGTCGGGTCGAAAGCCCGACACACCGGTTCCTGAGTCATAGCGAAAAAGGCCCACTGAGAAATACCTTCAATGGGCCTTTTTGTTGCTCATGGCCCCGCTTATGGCGCGAACGGCATCACACGCTTGTGATGGGTCTTTTTATACGTATCACAAATGATCTTGAACGCTTCCTCACGCACCGGTTCGCCGTGCAGGAAGGCGTCGATCTCGGCGTAGGTCACGCCGTGGGACGCTTCGTCCGGTTTGCCCGGCGACAGATCTTCGAGGTCGGCGGTCGGGATTTTTTCCACCAGCGACTCCGGCGCGCCGAAGCTACGGGCAATCGCCCGGACCTGATTTTTCACCAGGCCGCTCAGCGGTGCGAGGTCGCAGGCGCCGTCACCGAACTTGGTGAAGAAGCCCATCACTGCTTCTGCCGCGTGATCGGTACCGATCACCAGGCCGTGAGCCGCGCCAGCGATGGTGTATTGCGCGACCATGCGCATCCGCGCCTTGGTGTTGCCCAGCACGAAATCCTTCTGCACCGCCTCCTTACCCTCGAAGGCCGCCACTTCGCTGGCCAGGGATTTGACCGCCGGGCCGATGTTTACGGTGTGGCGCTCATCGGGGGCAATGAAGTCCACTGAGGCCTGGGCATCATGTTCGTCGAACTGGACGCCATAAGGCAGGCGCACGGCGATGAACTTGTATCTGGCATCACCAGTGCGCTCGCGCAGTTCACGCATGGCGCGCTGGGCCAGCAGGCCAGCGGTCAGGGAGTCGACGCCGCCGCTGATGCCCAGCACCAGCGTCTTGAGCCCGGCATTGACCAGGCAGTCCTGAATGAAGGTAATCCGCCGGGCAACTTCAGCCTCGAGGGCGAGTTGGTCCGCGAAGGGCGGTTGGACCTTGAGCTGTTCAGCAATCTCACGCTGTACGGCTTGCATGAATTCACTCCTTGCTAGATGGGCTGGAAATGGCGGCAGGTACTTGGAAAACATGTCGCAAATAGGCGACGAAATTCGGGTCTTTGCAGTGAGTCTTGCCAGGCTCATCAGAAATCTTGGCCACTGGCTGGCCGTTGCAGGCCGTCATTTTAAGCACGATGCTCATCGGTTCGACACCCGGAATATCGCACGTCAGGTTGGTGCCGATGCCGAAGCTGACATTGATCCGACCGCGCAATGCCCGAAAAATCTCCAGAGACTTGGGCAGCGTCAGACTGTCGGAAAACACCAGGGTCTTGCTCATCGGGTCGATGCCAAGCTTGTGATAGTGGGCGATGGCTTTTTCCGCCCACTGCACCGGGTCACCGGAATCGTGGCGCAAGCCGTCGAAGAGCTTGGCAAAGAACAGGTCGAAATCGTTGAGGAAGGCATCGGAGGTGATGCAGTCGGTCAGGGCGATTCCCAGCAATCCCCGGTATTCTCGGACCCAACAGTCGAGGGCGGCAATCTGGCTGTCGATCAGCCGCGGACCGAGTTGCTGGTGGGCCATGATCCATTCGTGGGCCATGGTGCCCAGCGGCTTCATGTCCAGCTCCCGGGACAAGTGCACGTTGCTGGTACCGACGAAGCGACCGGGGAAGTCATGCTTGAGCACGTTCACCACTTCTTCTTGTACACGGTACGAGAAGCGACGGCGGGTACCGAAATCGGCTACTTGCAACTCGGACAATTCGTCCGCGCTGGCGTTGGCGGTCAGCCAGTCGAACTTGCGATAGAGCTGTTCGCGGGCCTGCTCCAGAACGATTTCCCGGTAGCGATAGCGATTGCGTACTTCACTGACCATGGCCAGTAGCGGCACTTCGAACAGAATCACGTGCAGCCACGGCCCGCGCAGACGGATGAACAACTCGCCGTTTTCAATGCCGGTGTGGATATAGCGCAGGTTGAAGCGGAACAGCCCGAGAAAACGCAGGAAATCCGGTTTCAGAAAGCTGATGCGCTCCAGGAAACTCAATTGATCGGCACTCAGGCTCAACTCGGCCAGGCGCTCGATCTGGAAACGGATCTCCGCCAGGTACGGGCGCAAATCCTCACTGTTACGGCAACGAAACTCCCATTCGACTTCCACATTAGGGTAGTTGTGCAGCACCGCCTGCATCATCGTCAGTTTGTAGAAGTCGGTGTCGAGCAGGTTCTGCACGATGCGATCGGCAAACACACTCTCGCTCATAAGGGGTCTCCAGGCTGGCCGCGGCCCGTGGCAGCGACGTTGCAGCTGTTTCAATGAATGGGGCTAGTGGCGCATATCAGCGGCAGGTATTGCCAGCGATTTTTGTATCAGCGCGAATTGCCTCCTACACAGAGTTAATCGTTAGATGTGGGACTATCTATCTGCTCCAGCATCCACTTCACAAAATCCCGCACCTTGGGTACTTCCGCCGAATGCTCCGGATACGCCAGGTAATAGGCGTCGGTGCTGGGCATCGCATGCTTCCAGGGAATGACCAGTTTGCCGTCGGCCAATTCCTCCTCCACCAGAAACTTCGGCAGCAGCGCTACGCCGCAGCCGACCTGGGCGGCGCGAATGCACATGTAGAAGGTTTCGAAACGCGGGCCGTGGTAGCTGTGTTCGGTGTGGTAGCCCTGGCTGTCGAACCAGTCGTGCCAGGCCTGAGGCCGGGAAGCATTTTGCAGCAGGACCAGGTCGGTGAGTTGCGTGGGGTCGGTGAACGGTGTGTCCGGCAGGCTGCCCGGCGCGCAGACCGGCACCAGTTCCTCGCCAAACAGCTTCAGGCATTCGGTGCCGGGCCGAGAGCCTTGGCCAAAGTAGAACGCCAGGTCGCTGCGACCTTGCAGCAGATCATCGGCTTCTTGCTCGCTGCACAGGTCCAGATGGATCGACGGATGTCGCAGGCGCCAGCCTTTCAAGCGCGGCACCAGCCAGCGCGCACCGAAGGTCGGAGGCGTCGAGACGCGCAAGACTTCGGTATCACCGCCGTAGGAGCGCAGGTAATGGGTCGACATTTCGACTTGGGTGAGGATTTTTCGTACCTCCACCAGGTACAAATCGCCGGCGGGGGTCATTTGCAGGCGTCGACGCACCCGGCGGAACAACAGGTGTTGCAGCAATTCTTCGAGTTGCGCGACCTGTTTGCTCACGGCGCTCTGCGTCAGGTTCAGCTCTTCGGCGGCACGGGTGAAGCTCAAATGCCGGGTCACGGCCTCGAAGCACTGCAACGCGGTGATCGACGGCAAGTAGCGTTTATTCAGCATGGGTGGTCCTTTTTCTTGTTTCTCTATGCTCTTTTTTACCGGCAGATTCGCAGCATGAATAAACGGAATGATATCTCTCTTAAAGGTCGTTTGTTGGGTAACCTCCAGAGAGCTAAAACTACAGGTCTGATCAGTCGAATAAATCCGGCTGAACGTCTTCTGTTTTTTGCTTGAGGAGTGACCCATGGTTGCCGCATTGCTTGATCGTCTTGGTGTGAACCCGGCCCTGTATCAGAACGGCAAAGTGCCGGTGCATTCGCCTATCGATGGCTGCCGTATCGCTGCCGTGAACTGGGAAGGCGCCGCTGAAGTCGAGCAGCACATCAGTCGCGCAGATCATGCGTTCGAACTGTGGCGCAAGGTTCCGGCGCCGCGCCGTGGCGAATTGGTGCGCCAATTGGGCGACATCCTGCGCGAGTACAAAGCCGACCTCGGTGAGCTGGTGTCCTGGGAAGCTGGCAAGATCACTCAGGAAGGTTTGGGTGAAGTTCAGGAAATGATCGACATCTGCGACTTCGCGGTCGGTCTGTCCCGTCAGCTGTACGGTTTGACCATCGCCTCCGAGCGTCCTGGCCACCACATGCGCGAAACCTGGCACCCGCTGGGCGTCGTCGGCGTGATCAGTGCGTTCAACTTCCCGGTCGCCGTTTGGGCCTGGAACGCAACGCTGGCGCTGGTCTGCGGTAACCCGGTGATCTGGAAACCGTCGGAGAAAACCCCGCTGACCGCGTTGGCCTGCCAAGCGTTGTTCGACCGCGTCTTGAAGAATTTCAGCGACGCCCCACCGCACCTGAGCCAAGTGATCATCGGTGGTCGCGATGCTGGCGAAGCCTTGGTCGATGACCCGCGTGTCGCGCTGGTCAGCGCTACCGGCAGCACCCGCATGGGCCGCGAAGTGGCGCCGAAAATCGCTGCACGTTTTGCCCGCAGCATTCTCGAGCTGGGCGGCAACAACGCGATGATCCTCGGCCCAAGCGCCGATCTGGACATGGCCGTACGGGCGATTCTGTTCAGCGCCGTCGGCACTGCCGGACAGCGTTGCACCACGTTGCGTCGCCTGATCGCCCATGAGTCGGTGAAGGAAGAAATCATCACCCGCCTCAAAGCCGCTTACTCCAAGGTGCGCATCGGCCATCCGCTGGAAGGCAATCTGGTCGGGCCGCTGATCGACAAACACAGCTTCGAAAACATGCAGGACGCGCTGGAGCAGGCCTTGAGCGAAGGCGGCCGCGTATTCGGCGGCAAGCGTCAGCTGGAAGATAAATTCCCCAACGCTTACTACGTTTCGCCCGCCATCGTCGAAATGCCGGAGCAGAGCGATGTGGTGTGCAGCGAAACCTTCGCACCGATTCTGTACGTGATCGGTTACAACGATTTTGAAGAGGCGCTGCGCCTGAACAACGCCGTGCCACAAGGCCTGTCGTCGTGCATCTTCACCACTGATGTGCGTGAAGCCGAGCAGTTCATGTCCGCTGTGGGCAGCGATTGCGGCATCGCCAACGTCAACATCGGCCCGAGCGGCGCAGAGATCGGCGGCGCGTTTGGCGGCGAGAAGGAAACGGGCGGTGGTCGTGAATCCGGTTCGGATGCATGGCGCGGGTACATGCGCCGTCAGACCAATACCGTGAACTATTCGCTGGAATTGCCGTTGGCTCAGGGGATTACGTTCGACTGAGGTTGAGCCAAGCAGTGATCCCCTGTGGGAGCGAGCTATGTGGCGAGGGGGCTTGCCCCCGTTGGGGCGCGAAGCGGCCCCGGCATTTTACGACTGCTTCGCAGCCGAACGGGGCGATGCGGCGTTCCGACAAGCCCCCTCACCACATAGAATTTTCCACATTGAATGGTGTGTTGGTTAGGTTTCTGTTGGAGTCTGGCAATGCCGTTACGCGAAGAGTGTCTGTGGGAAAAACTGACGCCGCAAAGGCCCGACAACGGGTTGCTCCAGGGCGAAGTCAGGGTGGATGTCTGCGTCATCGGTGCCGGTTTCACCGGTCTGTCGGCGGCGGTGCATCTGCTGGAACAGGGTAAAAGTGTCTGTGTGCTGGAAGCGCATCGCGCCGGGCATGGCGGTTCGGGGCGTAACGTCGGGCTGGTCAACGCCGGGATGTGGATTCCACCGGATGAAATCGAAGCCGGTTTCGGCGAGTCGGTTGGCAGTCAACTCAACCGCATGCTGGGTGCGGCGCCGTCTCTGGTGTTCAGCCTGGTCGACAAATACAACATCGATTGCCAGTTACGCCGCGAAGGCACGCTGCACATGGCGCACAACGCGCGTGGTGAAGCGGATCTGCGCAGTCGCGAAGAACAATGGAAACGTCGTGGCGCACCGGTTGAGCTGTTGACCGGTCAAGCCTGCGAACAAGCAACGGGCACCAAAAAAATCGCCGCCGCGTTGCTTGATCGGCGTGCCGGCACACTCAACCCGATGGCCTACACCACGGGGCTGGCCAACGCGGCCATCAGCCTCGGCGGTCAGCTGTTCGATCATTCCCCGGTGACCCGACTTGAACGTCAGAGCCAGCGCTGGTCGGTGCAAACCGCCCAAGGCTCGGTGCTGGCCGAGCAGGTGGTCATCGCCTCCAACGCTTATACCGAAGGTGACTGGACGGAGCTGCGGCGCAATTTCTTCCCCGGTTATTACTATCAAGTGGCCTCGGTGCCGCTGACCGAAGACGCCGCGCAACAGATTCTGCCCGGCGGCCAGGGTTCTTGGGACACCCGGCAGGTGCTCAGTAGTATTCGGCGGGACAAGGACGGTCGTCTGTTGCTCGGCAGTCTCGGCAACGGCAACCAGAAACCGACCTGGTTCCTGAAAGCCTGGGCCGACCGGGTTCAGCAGCATTACTTCCCGTACCTGAAACCGGTGGAGTGGGAATGCACCTGGACCGGTTGCATCGCCTTCACCCCGGATCATTTGATGCGCCTGTTCGAGCCGGCACCGGGTCTGGTGGCCGTCACCGGCTACAACGGTCGAGGCGTGACGACCGGTACAGTGGTCGGCAAAGCCTTTGCCGATTATTTGTGTAATGGAGATCCTCAAGCCCTGCCGATTCCCTTCGCGCCCATGCAGCCATTGGCAGGTGTGGGGCTGAGAAGCTGCCTGTATGAGGCCGGATTTTCGTTGTATCACGCGGGCCAGTGCCTGCGGATCGTCATCTGATTGTTGAAATATGTTGCTGGACGCGGCGCTTTTCAGCGAAGCGGCTAGCCTGTAATGGTGCGGGTTGTAGCAGTTGCGCACCAGCAGTGTGCAGTTCGGTGACGCGAGCTGTTACAGGCTGGTTGCACATCGTTTGGCGCTGCGGTTGCAATGATGGCGCGCGTGGGTTGCGCCTTTAAAAATAAATGGTTTCACCTCCCGCGGTTTAGACGGTTGCACGCCCAATGAAAATGGGCCCGAAACAGTCGAAAAAACAATAAGGCAGCGACTTTTCCCAGAATAAAAAACCGATGGCACGGCCCTTGCTCTGAGCATTCAGTGAAGTCGCAGTGCCAACTAAAAAAAACCTTGGAGCACCACCTCATGTCCCAGACGTTTTACAAGAAAGGCTTTCTGGCCCTCGCAGTGGCAACTGCGTTGGGTGTTTCTGCGTTTGCTCAGGCTGACATCAAGATCGGCGTAGCGGGTCCAATGACGGGCGCCAACGCGGCATTTGGCGAGCAGTACATGAAGGGTGCGCAGGCAGCGGCTGATGCAGTCAACGCCTCTGGCGGTGTCAACGGGGAAAAAATCGTACTGGTCAAAGGCGATGACGCCTGCGAACCGAAACAGGCTGTGACGGTCGCCAAGGACCTGACCAACCAGAAAGTCGCTGGCGTAGTCGGTCACTTCTGCTCCTCATCGACCATCCCGGCCTCCGAGATCTACGACGAAGCAGGCATCATCGCGATCACTCCAGGTTCCACCAACCCGGCTGTTACCGAGCGCGGCCTGAGTGCCATGTTCCGTATGTGCGGGCGTGACGACCAGCAAGGCATTGTGGCCGGCGATTACATCGTCGACGTGCTCAAGGGCAAGAAAGTCGTGGTTCTGCACGACAAGGACACCTACGGTCAAGGTCTGGCGGATGCTACCAAGGCTCAGTTGGCCAAGCGTGGCGTGACGCCGGTCCTGTACGAAGGCCTGACCCGTGGCGAAAAAGATTTCAGCACCATCGTCACCAAAATCCGCGGCGCTGGCGCCGACGTCGTTTACTTCGGTGGCCTGCACCCGGAAGCCGGTCCTCTGGTTCGTCAACTGCGTGAGCAAGGTCTCAAAGACGTCAAGTTCATGTCCGATGACGGTATCGTAACCGACGAACTGGTGACCACCGCTGGCGGTCCGCAATTCGTTGACGGCGTGCTGATGACCTTTGGTGCCGACCCACGCCTGCTGCCAGACAGCAAGACTGTAGTGGACGAGTTCCGCAAGAAAGGCACCGAGCCTGAAGGCTACACCCTGTACGCCTATGCTTCGGTCCAGGCTCTGGCTGCAGCCTTCAATGGCTCCAAATCCAACAATGGCGAGAAAGCCGCCGAGTGGCTGAAGAAAAATCCGGTCAAAACCGTGATGGGCGAGAAGACCTGGGACGCCAAGGGCGACCTGAAAGTCTCCGACTACGTGGTTTACCAGTGGGATAAGGATGGCAAATACCACCAGCTGGAAAAACAGAAGTGATATGACTGGCTGATTGCCCGGCGTCTTGTGCGCCGGGTAATCAAAGAACATGTCCGTGCTGTACCTGTCTTTTCTCGTAGAGCTGCATACAACCGTGTTGCGTCGGCGGCTGAACCCCGGTCTGGCGCACCCGGTTTTTGTGCAGTCTCTCAAATGCGTGAGATTGCGTTATGGATGGTATTTTCCTGCAGCAACTGGTCAACGGCCTGACCCTCGGGTCGGTCTATGGCCTGATCGCCATCGGCTACACAATGGTCTATGGCATCATCGGCATGATCAACTTCGCCCACGGCGAGGTTTACATGATTTCCGCTTACCTCGCGGCAATCAGTCTGGCTCTGCTGGCATACTTCGGTATTGAATCCTTCCCCCTGCTGATGCTTGGCACACTGGTCTTCACCATCATCGTCACGGCGGTGTATGGCTGGGTCATCGAGCGCGTCGCCTACAAACCGCTACGCAACTCCACCCGACTGGCACCGCTGATCAGCGCCATCGGTATTTCGCTGATCCTGCAAAACTATGCACAGATTGCCCAAGGCGCCCGTCAACAAGGCGTACCAACACTGCTGACCGGTGCATGGCGAGTTGAAGTCGGGTCCGGCTTCGTCCAGCTGACCTACACCAAGATCTTCATTCTGGTCGCAGCGTTTGTCGGGATGGGGCTGCTGACCTACGTCATCAAGTACACCAAGCTCGGCCGTATGTGCCGCGCCACCCAGCAAGACCGCAAGATGGCCTCGATCCTGGGGATCAACACCGATCGCGTCATTTCCTACGTGTTCATCATTGGTGCCGCGATGGCGGCGTTGGCCGGCGTGCTGATCACCATGAACTACGGCACATTCGACTTCTACGCGGGCTTCATCATTGGCATCAAGGCGTTCACCGCCGCGGTGCTTGGTGGGATCGGCTCGCTGCCCGGGGCGATGCTCGGCGGGATCATTCTCGGGATCTCCGAGTCGCTGTTCTCAGGATTGGTCAACTCGGACTACAAAGACGTTTTCAGCTTCTCGCTGCTCGTTCTCGTTCTGGTCTTTCGGCCTCAAGGCCTGCTCGGCCGTCCTCTTGTGTCGAAGGTGTAAGCGATGTCTTCAACCACTAAAAAAACCATTGATCTCAAAAGAAGCCTGGTTGACGCGATTCTTGCCGGCCTGGTGGCCCTGATTGTGTTCGGCCCGATTGTCGGCGTAGTCCTCGACGGCTACGGCTTCAACCTGGAAGCGACCCGGGTGGCATGGATTGTCGCCATCGTCATGGCCGGCCGCTTTGCCTTGAGCCTGTTCCTGCAAACCCCCAAGGGCCTGAGAATTCTTGAAGGTTTTGAAAGTACCGGCTCCGGGGTTCATGTACTGCCGCCTGATTACAAATCCCGCTTGCGCTGGATCATCCCGGTGATGATCGTTATCGCTGTGGTGTTCCCGTTTTTCTCCAACTCCTACCTGCTGGGCGTGGTCATCCTCGGGCTGATCTACGTGTTGCTGGGCCTGGGGCTGAACATCGTGGTCGGCCTGGCCGGCCTGCTCGACCTGGGTTACGTGGCGTTCTACGCCATCGGTGCCTATGGGCTGGCGCTCGGTTATCAATACCTGGGGCTGGGTTTCTGGACGGTGCTGCCGCTGGCGGCAATCACTGCCGGGTTGGCCGGTTGCATCCTGGGTTTCCCGGTGCTGCGTCTGCACGGTGATTACCTGGCGATCGTGACCCTGGGGTTCGGTGAAATCATCCGGTTGATCCTCAACAACTGGCTGTCCCTGACTGGCGGCCCGAACGGTATGGCGGCTCCGTTGCCGACGTTCTTCGGCCTCGAGTTCGGCAAAAGAGCGAAGGAGGGGGGCGTCCCGTTCCATGAGTTCTTTGGCATCGCCTATAACCCGGACGTGAAGTACTACTTCATATACGCGGTGTTGTTCCTGGTGGTACTGGGCGTGCTGTACGTCAAGCACCGTCTGACCCGCATGCCGGTCGGTCGCGCGTGGGAAGCCTTGCGTGAAGACGAAATTGCCTGCCGTTCCATGGGTCTGAATCACGTACTGGTCAAGCTGTCGGCGTTCACCATTGGTGCATCGACGGCCGGTTTGGCCGGTGTGTTCTTCGCCACTTATCAGGGTTTCGTCAACCCGACCTCATTCACCTTCTTCGAATCGGCACTGATCCTCGCCATCGTGGTACTCGGCGGCATGGGTTCGACCATCGGCGTGGTGATTGCGGCGTTCGTGCTGACCGTTGCCCCGGAACTGCTGCGCGGCTTCGCTGAATATCGCGTGCTGCTGTTCGGCATCCTGATGGTGTTGATGATGATCTGGCGACCGCGCGGCCTGATTAGGATCAGCCGCACCGGTGTGACCCCACGTAAAGGAGTGGCGCCATGAGCGAAGAAATCGTTCTCTCGGTCGAAAATCTGATGATGCACTTTGGCGGCATCAAAGCCCTTAGTAACGTCAGCCTGCAAGTCAAACGCAACTCGATTTTTGCGTTGATCGGCCCCAACGGTGCGGGCAAGACCACGGTGTTCAACTGCCTGACCGGGTTCTATAAAGCGTCCGGCGGGCATATCGAACTCAATGCCCGTGGTGTGAAAACCGACGTCATCAAAATGCTCGGGGAACCGTTCAAGGCAATCGATTTCGTTTCGCCGAAAAGCTTCATCGGCCGGCTCCACTACAAAATGTTTGGTGGCACGCACCTGATCAACCGTGCCGGTCTGGCGCGTACTTTCCAGAACATTCGCCTGTTCAAGGAAATGTCGGTGCTGGAAAACCTGCTGGTGGCCCAGCACATGTGGGTCAACCGCAACCTGCTTTCGGGCATCCTCAACACCAAGAGTTACCGCAAAGCCGAAAGCGATGCGCTGGACCACGCCTTCTACTGGCTGGAAGTGGTGGATCTGGTGGACTGCGCCAACCGCCTGGCCGGTGAACTGTCCTACGGTCAGCAACGCCGTCTGGAAATCGCCCGGGCCATGTGCACCCGGCCACAGATCATCTGCCTCGACGAACCGGCCGCCGGCCTCAACCCTCAGGAAACCGAAGCGCTGAGCGCGATGATCCGGCTGCTGCGCGACGAGCACGATCTGACCGTGGTGCTGATCGAACACGACATGGGCATGGTAATGAGTATTTCCGACCACATCGTGGTGCTGGACCACGGCGTTGTCATCGCCGAGGGCGGGCCTGAAGCGATTCGACACGATCCGAAAGTGATTGCCGCCTACCTGGGCGCCGAAGAAGAGGAAGTGGTATGAGTGCACCCATCCTCGAACTCAAGGATCTGGACGTGTTCTACGGGCCGATTCAGGCCCTGAAGAAAGTTTCGTTGCACATCAATGAAGGCGAAACCGTCAGCCTGATCGGCTCCAACGGGGCCGGCAAATCGACCCTGTTGATGTCGATCTTCGGCCAGCCGCGGGCCGCTGACGGGCAAATCATCTATCAGGGTGTGGATATCACGCACAAGTCGTCCCACTACATCGCGTCCAACGGTATCGCTCAATCGCCGGAAGGTCGGCGGGTGTTCCCTGACATGACCGTCGAGGAAAACCTGTTGATGGGTACGATTCCAATCGGTGACAAGTACGCCAAGGAAGACATGCAGCGCATGTTCGAGTTGTTTCCACGGCTCGAAGAGCGACGCACCCAACGCGCCATGACCATGTCCGGCGGCGAGCAACAAATGCTCGCGATCGCCCGGGCGCTCATGAGCCGGCCGAAGCTGTTGCTGCTCGACGAGCCGAGCCTGGGGCTGGCGCCGATTGTGGTGAAACAGATCTTCGCGACCCTGCGGGAGCTGGCCAGCACCGGCATGACCATCTTCCTGGTGGAGCAGAACGCCAACCACGCCCTCAAACTGTCGGACCGGGCGTACGTGATGGTCAACGGCGAGATCCGCCTCAGCGGCACCGGCAAGGAGCTGCTGGTGAATGATGAGGTGCGCAACGCCTATCTCGGCGGCCACTAAACTGAAGAGCCCAAATAACGCCCTGACGCACTCAACGTCAGGGCGTTTTTTTATGCCCGCAGAATCCCCGTAGGAGCTGCCGAAGGCTGCGATCTTTTGATCTTGCTTTGAGGTGTCTGTGGAAAAGATCGCAGCCTTCGGCAGCTCCTACACAGGATGGTGCTTTGAGGTAAAGGGAAATTGTGGAAAACAATATTCACGACCTCTCAAAGCGCGACATAAAGCCGCTGCAAATTGCTGTTTTATCACGGTTTTGACTTGTCCCCGTTTGCTGTGGAGCTGGCTGTGAATAACGTGGGAGTAGCTGGCTGCAAGCCTTTGAATCCGTGGCTTGTAGAGATATGGTTGTTTTTTGATCAGGTGTTTTTGCTGGACCTCGAGCCGGCTTTGTCAACCTTTTTGTTCGGGGCGAACACGGTGCGAATCGAGGTGCACAAGCCTGTGGATAAGTCTGTGGTTAAACTCTGGAAAGAGTCGGCTGAGGGCCGTAGTTACTGGCTTGGAGCCACCGTCGGTTTGACCGCCCGGTCGTGCAAATTGCCCGGGGTTACACAGCAGGCACCCGAGGGTCAAGCAAAAAACTTTCTAATCTGCCCGCAAAGCCTTGTGGACAGCGGCTTGCAGCTTTTGCACTTGCCCCCGGAAACTGTGGACCGGCCTGTGGATAAGGTGCGCGTACATGGCTGCAAGCCACAGTGCATATGGCGTTGCCGGTGTTGATTGTTTTTTGTACGGTTTTTGCGAAGGTTGCCGCTGTGGACAAGGCCGGGCATGCTGGCAACTGATTTTCTATTCCAAGGGCTGTCGATCAGCCGAAGCAAGGAGAACACGATGTCCAACACCCTGTTTATTACCGGCGCGACCTCCGGTTTTGGTGAAGCCTGTGCCCGTCGTTTTGCCGAAGCCGGCTGGAAACTGGTGCTGACAGGTCGTCGTGAAGAGCGCCTCAATGCCCTGTGCGCCGAGTTGTCGAAGCAGACCGAGGTTCATGGCCTGGTGCTCGACGTACGCGATCGCAAGGCCATGGAGGAGGCGATTGCCAACCTGCCGCCATCCTTCGCCAAGCTGCGCGGGCTGATCAACAACGCAGGCCTGGCCTTGGGCGTGGACCCGGCCCCCAAGTGCGATCTTGACGATTGGGACACCATGGTCGACACCAACATCAAAGGCCTGATGTACAGCACTCGCCTGTTGTTGCCGCGTTTGATCGCTCACGGTCGTGGCGCCGGCATCGTCAACCTCGGTTCCATCGCCGGCAACTACCCGTACCCGGGCAGCCACGTGTATGGCGCGAGCAAGGCGTTCGTCAAACAGTTCTCCCTGAACCTGCGTTGCGACCTGCAAGGTACGGGCGTGCGGGTCAGCAACATCGAGCCGGGCCTGTGTGAGAGCGAGTTCTCGCTGGTGCGTTTCGCCGGTGACCAGGAGCGTTACAACGCCACTTACGCCGGTGCCGAGCCGATCCAGCCGCAAGACATTGCCGAGACTATTTTCTGGGTGCTCAACGCACCGGCCCACATCAACATCAACAGCCTCGAGCTGATGCCGGTGAGCCAGACCTGGAGCGGGTTTGCCATTGAGCGTAATACGAAGGCTTAAGACCGCGTAACGGCCATCGCGGGCAAGCCACGCTCCCACAGGGTTTGTGTTGACTCGCTATTTCGCGAACGACACAAACCCTGTGGGAGCGGGCTTGCCCGCGATAGCTATCTATCAGTCAGCTAAGATATTTGACCAACCCGCGATAACAGGTCGCCAAATGATAAGGCGTGGTCGAAGGCATGTCCTTGCGGCTCACTTCGCCCTGTTCATCGCGACACTCATACCAGCCGCCCGCATGCAAAAAGCGCTGTTGCAGCGCCTGCAATTGGTGCTGCACAGAGGCTTCTCTGCCCGGGCGCAAGGTCAGAGCGCGCAGGTATTCAGCCTGGGCCCAGATGCGTTGGGTCGCATCACGAGGGTGGTCGTCCAGCTCCAGCATTGCGCGCACAGCCCCGGTCTGCTGATCCACGCCCTGTTGCTCGGTAAACGTAAAGGCGCGGTCCAGCGACGCATGCAATTTGGAGTCGCGCAGCAAGGGTGAGGACTCCAGCAGGAAATACCACTCGAACTGATGGCCTGGCTCGAACCAGTTATCCACAGCGCCCAGCGGCTTTTCCATCAATACCGCGTGCTGCGGATCGATGAAGCGCTTCTGCATGGCTGTGCATAACTTGAGAAGCGCGCTCTGCACAGCAACGTCCTCGCGCACCGAAAGGATGGCGAGGAAGGCTTCGGCCAAATGCATCAATGGATTCTGCAGCGGCCCGGAGTTGAGCGAGGACCAATCACGGTCCAGGCTGGCTTCGTACAGGCCGTCGCCTGTGGCGAAGCGCTGCGCCAACACTTCCAGCGTGGCGTTGAGCACCGACTCCACCAGCGGTTCGCGAACCTTGTCCCAGTAATGGGCGCAGGCGAACAGGATGAAGGCGTGGGTGTAGAGGTCTTTGCGCTGATCCAGCGGCGCACCTTGCGGGTCGATGCTGTAGAACCAGCCGCCATGCTCGGCATCGTGGAAATGCTGTTGCAAGGAGCGGAACAGTGCCGCCGCCCGTTCTTCGGCCTCAGGCACTTGGCCGATCAGGCTGGAAAACAGGTACAGCTGCCGCGCGCAAGCCATGGCCCGGTAGCGCTGCGGTGGCAGCGGCTGATGCTCGGCGTCCAGCGCTTCATACGGCAATGCCATGTCGGCGTTCCAGCCGGGGCCTTGCCAGAGCGGCACGATCACGTCCTGGAAGTGCTGTTGCACCGAGGCGAACAGGGCGGTCAATTCAGGCTGGGAAGCAGAGCGGGAAACAGAGGGCATTGGCTGGCGTCGTCACGGCAGGGGCGATTGCGCGACATGGTAGCAGAGAGGCAGGCTTGAGAGAGGCGGTGTCTGATCGGACGCCATCGCGGGCAAGCCCGCTCCCACAGGGATCTTTGGTCTTCACACGATCTGTGCTGGCGGCGAATATCCTGTAGGAGCGAGGCTTGCCCGCGAAGAGGCCGGTTCAGACGCTAGAGAATCAACCCGCCAGCAACCACACCCCAGTCGCCGCCGAAGCCGCACCCGCCAGCCGAACCAGCGGTGCGGCGGCCTGAGGCAAGACGCGAACCACCGCATAACCCGCTGCATGCAAAGCCGCCGTCGCCCCCACAAACCCAACGGCATACGCCCAAGGGCTCGACATGTCCGGCAGCTCCAGACCATGCGCCACGCCATGAAACAGCGCGAACAATGCGGTCGCACCCACCGCCAGGCTCAACGGCGGACGCACCGCCAAAGCCACCGTCAGGCCTAACGCCAATACCGAGGCAGCAATCCCGCTTTCCAGCGCCGGCAGGTTCATCCCTTCAAAACCCAGCAGGCCGCCGATCAGCATAGTGCCCACGAACGTGCAGGGCAGCGCCCAACGCGCGGCGCCTTTCTGCTGCGCGGCCCACAACCCCACGGCAACCATGGCCAGCAAGTGATCGAGGCCGCCGATCGGGTGGCTGATGCCGGCCATCAAGCCATTGTCGCCGTGGCCCGGGTGAGCGAACGCGATGGCCGGGCTCAGCAGCAGGGCCATGGCGCCCAGAATGCGTTTCAGTGTCATGGATAAGCTTCCTTGTTGATAAGTGTGATCAGGCCGCAGTCAGTAAGCCCTGGCGTTCGATGAAGGCGATGATTGCTTCCAGGCCCTGACCGGTTTTCTGGTTGCTGAAGACGAACGGTTTGCCGTTGCGCATGCGTTGGGTGTCGCTGTCCATCATCTCTAGCGAGGCGCCTACCAGAGGCGCGAGGTCGATCTTGTTGATCACCAGCAGATCGGATTTGCAGATCCCCGGCCCGCCCTTGCGCGGTAGCTTGTCGCCGGCCGAAACGTCGATCACGTAGATGGTCAGGTCCGACAGTTCCGGGCTGAAGGTCGCCGAAAGGTTGTCGCCACCGGACTCCACCAAGATCAGATCCAGTCCCGGGAAGCGCCGGTTCAGTTGATCCACGGCTTCGAGGTTGATCGAGGCGTCTTCGCGGATGGCTGTGTGCGGGCAGCCGCCGGTTTCCACGCCGATGATCCGTTCGGGCGCCAGGGCTTCATTGCGCACCAGGAAGTCGGCGTCCTCGCGGGTGTAGATGTCGTTGGTCACGACAGCCAGGTTGTAACGGTCGCGCAGGGCCAGGCACAGGGCCAGGGTCAGGGCGGTTTTGCCGGAACCGACCGGGCCGCCGATGCCGACGCGCAGGGGTTGTGTGTTCATGTGATTCTCCAAATTAAAAGGCCCTAGGAACGGAACAGACGGCTGTACTGGCGCTCATGGGCCATGCACGCCAGGGACAGGCCGAAAGCGGCGCTGCCAGAGTGTTCGGGGTTGATTCGGGTGGCGTCTTGCTGCGCCTGTTGCAGCAGCGGCAGCAGTTCGCTGGTCAGGCGCTGGGCAGCTTGCTGGCCCAGGGGCAGGGTTTTCATCAACACCGCCAATTGGTTTTCCAGCCAGCTCCAGAGCCAGGCGGCCAGCGCATCTTGCGGGCTGATCTGCCAGGCGCGGGCCGCCAGCGCCCAGCCAAGGGCCAGATGCGGTTCAGGGCATTGGTCGAGAAAGGCCCGGGCCGGCGCATCCAGTTCCGGTAAACCGTTGAGCAGTTGCTTCAACGAATAACCCATCTGTCGACTTTCCTGATGCAACTCGCGGGTTTCCCGGCTGGCGCGATGCTCTTCGCAGCGTTGCAGCAGTTCGGCCCAGTTTTCTTCGGCCGCAGCGGTGCTATGGGCGAGCAGTAGCGGCGCTTCGAAACGCGCGAGATTGAGCAGCAACTGATCGCTGATCCAGCGCCGCGCGCTGTCAGGATCGTTTACGCGGCCGTTATCCACAGCCATCTCCAAACCCTGGGAATAGCTGTAGCCGCCAATCGGCAGCTGCGGGCTGGCCAAACGCAGCAGCGCCCAGGCTGGGTTCATAAGCGCACGCCGAACTGGTGCAGTTTCGGCGGGTAGTTGAAATCCTCGTCACCATGGCGCGAATGGTGATGACCGCCGCCGTAAGCACCGTGTTCCGGCTGGAATGGCGCTTCGATGTTCTCGGCATTGGCGCCCAGTTGCTCGAGCATGGCCTTGAGCACGTAATCGTCGAGCAGGCGCAGCCAGCCATCACCGACTTGCAGGGCCACATGGCGGTTGCCCAGGTGATAGGCGGCGCGGGTCAGTTCGAAGGCGTTGGCGCAGGTGACATGCAGCAGTTGTTCGGAGCGAGCGCAGACGCGAACGACGCGCCCATCTTCGGCTTGCAGGCATTCGCCGTCATATAGAGGCGGCTGACCGCGCTCCAAAAACAACCCGACGTCTTCACCCTCGGCACTGAAACAGCGCAAACGGCTTTTGCTCCGGGCTTCGAAAGTCAGGTGCAACTCGGCGGCCCAGACGGGTTGAGGGTCGATTCTGCGATGAATCACCAGCATCGGAAGGCTTCCAGCAATGGACAATGCTCAGGGATAGAGCAAGGGGCTTGCCAATCGGGTGAGAGGTAGGAAATGCCTGTCGGAGCGTGGAGGGTGGTTCGGAATTTTGGATCAAGTTGGTGCGTGTGGGGTTTTTGCGCACCAATGTGGGGGGGGGGCGAGCCTGCTCGCTCCCACAGGGGGATGTATTTACTCGGTGCTGCCGAGGCCTTGCCAGTGTTTTAGGCCTATGAAGATGAACCGCAACTGCTGCGTGATCTTCGCCTGCGGCGTCAGATGCTCCGGTAACGCCTGCACCGGCGGATCGATAATGTCCGGCAGGGTGGCGAACACGCTTTTGACGATCAGATCAGCCATGACACTCAAACCTGCAATGTCCAGATGCTGCAGTTTCGGCATCAGCGACAAGTCCGCCGCCAGGTCCGAGCTGATATCTTCGCGCAAGCGGCCAATGGCCTGGCGCACCGGCAACGAGCCGCCGTACTGTTCGCGGGCAAGAAACAGAAACTGCGATCGATTGGCCGTGACCACGTCGAGAAAAATCCGCACCGAGGCGTCGATGATGCCGCCCATGACGAACTCGTTGTGGCGCACCAGCCGGATGGTTTCACGGAAGGTCTGACCGACTTCGCTCACCAGCACCAGGCCCAGTTCATCCATGTCGGCGAAATGCCGGTAGAAACCGGTGGGTACGATCCCGGCGGTTCTGGTCACTTCGCGCAGGCTCAGGCTGCCGAATCCTCGGCCGCTTTCCATCAAGTGGCGGGCAGCGTCCATCAGGGCGTTGCGGGTCTGTTGTTTCTGTTCGGCGCGGGGCAGCATCGCAAGGGTGTTTTCTGGACAGGGACAGCGGCGCACTCTAGCAAATCGGCTTCGCTGGCGTCGAACGACTATCGGGATATCACGCGGGGAAATGCAGCTTCTATAAAGTCAAAAGCCCAATCCGGGGATTGGGCTTTTTTTCGGGGCCGCCATGGGCTTAGCTCACAGCGCTGTTGCGTTCGATTACACGGTCACCACCACCTTCAGCAAGGGTTTGACCTTGTGGAGTGCGATCGGAACCGTCGGCAGCCAGGGTCTGGCCTTGTGGGGTGCGGTCGGAACCGTCAGCAGCCAGGGTCTGGCCTTGTGGAGTACGATCAGAACCGTCTTCCGCCAAGGTTTGACCTTGTGGAGTCTTGTCATAACCGTCTTCGGTGATCAGGCCTTTTTCTTTCAGGCGATCATTGCCACCTTCGGCCAGAGTCTGACCTTGTGGTGTACGGTCGGAACCATCAGCGGCAACGGTCTGGCTGAACACCGAGTGGCTGTCTTTGACTTGTGGAGTGGCCTGATCTGCGGCCGGCAAAGCAAAAGCGGTGCTGGCTAACATTGAGAGGGTCAGGCTAAGCAGTAATTCGCGTTTCATGATGGGTTGCTCCTTGGGAGGGCGATAAAGTGGGTACGAGGGCAATGCTACTCTCGATAAGTCGATATAAAAGTTCATAAACGCAATGGTAATAATCAACAGAATTGATTGTTCGGCCGCAGCGCTCTAGAACGGGCGTTTCCTGCGAGCTTTTTTGCACTGAGGTGGGTATTTTCGACCCACTCTCGCCTCGCAAAAGTGCGGGTGCGGTAACGCCGGATGAGGGAGCAGTGTGGCCACGACCGATTATTTGAGTGTTAAACGGCTATTCGGTTAAACCTGCACGCCATTTCCCAGTCCTAGATGTCATGGCAGGCCGGATCTGGCCTAACGTTTCATATGTGCGTCGCTGTCCGGGCGCTCAGTCGTATTCAGGAGCCCTGTGCAATGACGCGCACTCGTAAAATTCTTGCCTGGACCTTTGCCAGCCTCGTTGTCCTGCTGGCCGTCCTGGTGCTGATCATCGCGTTCTTCGATTGGAACCGGATCAAACCGCCCCTGAACGCCAAGGTGTCCGAAGAACTGCAACGTCCATTCGCCATCAATGGCAACCTTGCGGTGGTCTGGCAGCGCCAGCCTGACGAGGGCGGTTGGCGAGCCTGGGTGCCGTGGCCGCATGTGGTGGCCGAGGATCTGAGCCTGGGCAACCCGGACTGGTCGAAGCAACCGCAGATGGCCACCCTCAAACGTGTCGAGCTGCGTATTTCGCCATTGGCTTTGCTCGCGCAGCGGGTGGTGATCCCGCGTATCGACCTGACTGAACCCAATGCCGACCTGCAACGTCTGGCTGATGGTCGCGCCAACTGGACGTTCAAGTTCGATCCCAAAGATCCCGACGCCGAGCCTTCGAACTGGGTGCTGGACATCGGTGCCATCGGCTTCGACAAAGGCCACGTCATGCTCGACGACCAAAAGCTGAAGACTCAGCTTGATCTGCTTATCGACCCGTTGGGCAAACCGATTCCGTTCAGCGACATTGTCGGAGACAAAGCGGCAAAAAAAGCGGTTGAAAAGGGTGGTTCGCCACAGGATTACGCCTTCGCACTGAAGGTCAAAGGCCAATACCACGGTCAGAATCTTGTGGGCCAGGGCAAGACCGGCGGCTTGTTGGCTTTACAGGACGCCACCAAGCCGTTCCCGCTTCAAGCGCAAATGAAGATCGCCGACACCAGCGTCGAACTGGCCGGTACGCTCACCGATCCATTGAACCTCGGCGCCCTGGATTTGCGCCTGAAACTGGCCGGGGCCAGCCTGGGTAATCTCTATCCACTGATTGGCGTGACGCTGCCGGATACTCCGCCTTACGCCACCGACGGGCACTTGGTTGCCAAGTTGAACGAGCCGGGCGGGGCGGTGTACCGCTATGAGGCGTTCAATGGCACCATCGGCGAGAGCGATATCCATGGCAACCTGACCTACGTTGCGAGCCAGCCGAGACCCAAACTCAGCGGGGCGCTGGAGTCCAATCAATTGCTGTTTACCGACCTGGCCCCATTGATCGGTGCCGATTCCAACGCCAAGCAAAAGGACCGCGGCGGTGAAAGCAAGCAGCCGGCGGATAAGCTGCTACCAGTCGAGGAGTTCAGGACTGAGCGCTGGCGAGATATGGACGCCGACGTTGAATTCACCGGCAAACGTATCGTCCACAGTGCAAAACTGCCGTTCACCGATCTCTACACCCATGTGGTGCTGACCGATGGCGTGCTTAGCCTCGAGCCCCTGCGTTTCGGCGTGGCCGGCGGCAATCTGGATGCACAGATTCGTCTGGACGGGCGCACCGAGCCTTTGGAAGGCCGGGCCAAACTGACGGCGCGCAAGTTCAAGCTCAAGCAGCTATTCCCCACCCTGGAGCGGATGAAAACCAGTTTCGGTGAGCTTAATGGCGACGCCGATCTTGTCGGTCGTGGCAACTCGGTGGCCAAGCTGCTGGGCACTGCCGACGGCAATTTGAAGATGCTGATCAATGACGGCGCGATCAGTCGCGAGTTGATGGAGTTGGCGGGGCTCAACGTCGGCAATTATGTAGTGGGCAAGATCTTTGGTGACAAGGAAGTGAAGATCAATTGCGCGGCGGCCGACTTCGAGATCAAGGCAGGTCTGGCGACCACGCGGCTGTTCGTTTTCGATACCGAGACCGCGATCGTCTACGTCGACGGCACGGCAAACATGGCGACCGAGCAACTGGACCTGACCATCTCCCCGGAATCCAAGGGCTGGCGCTTGATTTCGCTGCGTTCGCCGCTGTATGTTCGGGGCAAGTTCATCAAGCCGGATGCGGGCGTGAAACCGGTGCCGTTGATGCTGCGTGGGGCCGGGATGGTTGCACTGGGTGTGATTGCCGCGCCGGCGGCGGGCTTGCTGGCGTTGATAGCCCCCAGCGCTGGTGAGCCCAATCAGTGTGCGCCGTTGCTGGAGCAGATGAAGGCGGGCAAGGCGCCGGTGACGGTTAAACCTACCAAGTAACTTTCGGCGTCTGTGAAGACGCCATCGCGAGCAGGCTCGCTCCCACAATGGACCTGTGTTTACAGGAAAAATGTGGGAGCGAGCCTGCTCGCGATGGCGATATGCCCGACGCTACAGATCTTTCAGAATGCAATCGAAGCCTACAGGGGAATGAGTTCTCCCGAAGGCTGCGATCTTGGCAATAAACCAGACAACCGAGCCTCCTCCTGCAACCACGCAAAAAATGCCCGCACCGGCGGATGCCGTTCACGGCCTGGTACACACAGCGCACTGTATCCGGCCCCGTCGACCTGAATGTCCCCCCGATAAGGCAGCAGCACACCGCTGGCCACACTCTCCGACACCAGAATATTGCTCGCCAGCACCAGGCCTTGCCCGGCGATGGCGGCTTGCAGGGCGTAATGCTCTTCGTCGTATTCACGCACCGCCGGTTGCGCGGCCAGCCAGCTTTCGCCGGACTGCGCGCACCAGGCCTCCCAGCCATGGGCATACAGCTTGGAGTTGTGCCAGCGCACGCTGATCAAGGTAGGTACCCGACTGGGTGCCAAGGCCACTTGTTCAGGCGAGCCATAGACCCCGAAGGATTCGTCGAACAGGCACAAACCATACAGGTTCGGATAATCGTCGAGGCTGTAACGCACCACCAGATCGAGGCTGGCGTCCTGATGCAAATCGATCACTTCGCAGTGAGTGTCCAGGCGCAGGCTGATGTTCGGATGACGGGCGTAAAACCGTCCCAGCCGCGGCACCAGCCAGAGGGCGGCGAAGGCGGCCGTGGTGGAAATCGTCAGGCTCGTGCCGCTGCGTTGCGGGCGCAAGGTATCGACGCTCTGCGCCACTTCCAGCAGGGCGCCGTGCAGGCTGCGGAACAGCCGTTCGCCGCATTCGGTAAGGCGCACCTGCCGTGGCAGTCGTTCGAACAACGGCACGCCGAGCCAGTTTTCCAGGGAGCGGATTTGATGCGAGACCGCCGTCGGCGTCACAGAGAGCTCTTCGGCGGCGGCCTTGAAGCTCAACAGGCGCGAGGCGGATTCGAAGGCGCGCAGGGCAGTCAGCGGCAAAGAGGCAAACATTTTAAAACTCCATGGATGAAATGGATTCATCCAGACTGATTTCTGTTCATTTGAAGATAGGCGGCTGCGCGCTTCAAACTGCACGCCAAGCCGTTTAAGTTTAGCCCTTCAAGGAGATTCAGATGAGCAGAATTCTTGCCATTCACGCCAGCCCCCGTGGCGACCGTTCACATTCGCGGCGTTTGGCCGAGGTGTTTCTTTGCGCCTGGCAGGTCCGCAACCCGCAGTCGCAACTGACCCGCCGTGAAGTCGGTCGGGCGTTGATTCCAGCTGTCAACGAAGCGTTTGTGGCGGCCGCTTTTCATCCGGAACCCGAAGCGCGACCACTGTCGATGCAGGCCGACCTGGCACTCAGCGATGAATTGGTGGGGGAGTTGCTCGGCCATGATCTGTTGGTGATTTCCACACCGATGTACAACTTCAGTGTGCCCAGCGGCCTCAAGGCCTGGATCGACCAGATAGTGCGGCTGGGGCTGACGTTCAATCACACCCTGGACAACGGCGTCGCTCAGTACGAACCGCTGGTGCGGGGCAAGAAGGCATTGATCGTCACCAGTCGCGGCGGATTTGGCTTCGGCCCCGGCGGTGAACTTGAAGCGATGAACCATGCCGATCCATTGCTGCGCACGGCATTAGGGTTTATCGGCATCACCGACGTCACCGTGGTCGCCGCCGAGGGTGAGGAGTCCGCCGAGCGCACGTTCCAGGTGTCCGTGGCCGAGGCCGAGCAGCGTTTGCTGGCGCTGGCCAGGGAGTTCTAGATGGCCTGGTTGTTCTTGTTGATCGCCGCCGGGTTCGAAGTCACCTTCGCCATGGGCATGAAGTACGCCGAAGGCTTCACACGGCTCTGGCCGTCAGTCATTACGGTGGTGGCCGCGGTGGGCGGGATTTACTTCCTGACCTTGGCCATGCGCGAATTGCCGGTGAGCATCGCCTACCCGATCTGGACCGCTATCGGTTCGCTGGGCACGGTGTTTCTCGGCTTTGCGCTGCTCGGCGAAAGCCTGACCGCGCTCAAGCTGGTGTCGGTCGGGCTGATTGTGGCGGGCGTGGTGGGGTTGAAGTAAGCGATGTCATAGACTGGTCGTTGAGTTGTCATCTTGGGTGGCGATGCTTGGCTGATGCCTTGCATCCAGCCTTGCTTCATCTCACCGATCACAAGGATGTTCATCCATGTCGCAAGGTTCCACCACGCGTTACCCCTTGGTGTTGGTCCCGGGGATGCTCGGGTTTATCCGTCTGCTGCTCTATCCCTATTGGTACGGAATCATTTCGGCGCTGCGCCGGGATGGGGCGACCGTGATTGCGGTGCAGGTCTCACCACTCAACTCCACCGAGGTACGCGGCGAGCAATTGCTGGCGCGGATCGAGGAGATTCTGCGCGAAACCGGGGCCGAGAAGGTCAACCTGATCGGTCACAGCCAGGGCTCATTGACCGCCCGTTACGCCGCGGCAAAACGCCCGGACCAGGTGGCTTCGGTGACCTCGGTAGCCGGGCCGAATCACGGCTCGGAGCTGGCGGACCATCTGCACACCCATTATCCGGCTGACAGCGCCAAGGGCCGGCTACTGAGCTTTTTACTGTGGCTGATCAGCGCGTTGATGTGTCTGCTGGAAACCGGCTACCGCGGGCCGAGACTGCCGGTGGATATCCCGGCTTCGCACCAATCCCTGACGACGGCGGGCGTGGCGCTGTTCAATCAGCGTTATCCACAAGGTCTGCCTGACACTTGGGGCGGGCATGGTCCGGAAGTGGTCAATGGCGTGCGTTATTACTCCTGGTCCGGAACCTTGCAGCCGGGCAAGACCGATCGCGGGTGCAACCTGTTCGACGGGACTAACCGCAGTTGCCGGTTGTTTGCCAGGACGTTCGTGCACGAGGCGGGGCATTGCGACGGGATGGTCGGGCGTTACAGCTCGCATTTGGGGACGGTGATTGGCGATGAATACCCGATGGATCACTTCGATATCGTCAACCAGTCGCTGGGGCTGGTGGGCAAGGGGGCCGAGCCGGTGCGGTTGTTTGTTGAGCATGCGGCGCGGTTGAAGGCGGCCGGTGTGTGAACGGCAGTGGGACCGCGTTATCGTTCTTCGCGGGCAAGCCACGCTCCCACAGGTTTTGTGTCGGACGCCCGTAATAGGCACGACGCCAAACCTGTGGGAGCGTGGCTTGCCCGCGAAGGCGTCCGGTCAGGCAACACTGACCTTACGGCCCAGCACCGTGGTCCAGCGCTCCGACAAAATCACCCCACCCAACGTCAACACCCCACCCACCAGGTGATACAGCGCCAACTGCTCATGCAGCACCACCGCCGCAATCAGCGCCGTAATCAATGGCAGCAAATTGAAAAACAACGTGGTCCGGCTCGGCCCCAGGCGCACCACGGCCTGCATCCACGCCAACGGCGCAAGCATCGAGGCCAGCAGGCAGGCGTAAAGCACCAGCGGGATGTTCTGCAGGGTCGGGCCGATTTTCGGTGAGGCGAGGAACAGCGGAAACAGCACCACCACCGCGACCAACACCTGCAAATACAACAACACCAGCGGCGGCAAACGCAGCTGCCATTTTTTCAGCAAGGTGCTGTAAATCGCATACGCCAGCGTGGCGATCAGCATCATCGCGTCGCCCAGGTTCACCCCGTGTTCCAGCAACGCGCCAAGGCTGCCGGACGACACCACCACCAAAACCCCCGCAAACGACAACACCGCACCGGCCAGTGCGCCGGCGGTCAGGCGTTGGCCGAGGCTGACAATCGCCATGGCCAGCGACATCAACGGCATCAGCGACAAAATGATCCCCATGTTGGTGGCTGAAGTCAGCGTCGCAGCGAAGTAAGCCAAGCTCTGATAAACCGCCATGCCAAGCACGCCGAGGATGAAAATCCTGCCCAGGTTCGGGCGGATCAACGGCCAGTGGGTGATTACCGGTTTAAGCATGAAAGGCGTGAACAGCAGTGCGGCCAGCAGCCAGCGGTAGAAACCGATTTCGGCGGGAAAGATCGCGCCGACCGCCAGTTTGTTGATCACGGTGTTGCCGGCCCAAATGAGAATGGCCAGCAGGGGGTAAGCGTATTGCATCGGGAAAAACCAGAACGTTAATGAAGGGTGATTATCCGCTTGTCTGAATCAATGCCTATACTTCGATCCAGACAACCTGCCCCTGATTCCGGACAGCATGAACAGCAAACACATCGACCTGCTGGATTTCAGCGAACTGCCGGCCCCGGTCTATTTCCGCTATGCCGACTTCAACACCCACGAATACGCCTCCGCCCACCATCATCCTTGGGGCACCCTCGAGTATTCGGCCAATGGGGTCTTGCACATGGAAATCGGCAGCCGCCGCTTCATGTCGCCGCCGCAATACGCGGTGTGGGTGCCGCCCGGGACCGAGCACAGTTTCTATAGCAATCAGCCGATCAACTATCGCGCCGTCTGTCTCGCGCCGACGCTGTGCCGCGATCTGCCGCAGAAGGCCTGCACCCTGGCGATCAGCGACATTCTCAAGGCGATCCTGAAAGACTTCGCCACCCGCGATGTGAAAATTCCCGAGCACGATGCAGACAAGCGTCTGGCTCAAGTGCTGGTGGACCAACTGCAACAGGCACCGATGCATGAGTGTTACTTGCCCTACGCCAGCAGCACCGGGCTGCTCGCAATCCTGGAAGCCTTGCAGGCCGAGCCTGGGGATAACCGGCCATTGGCGCATTGGGCCGCGCAAATTCACGTCAGCGAACGCACGTTGGCCCGGCAGTTTGTTCGCGAATTGGGCATGAGTTTCGGGGAGTGGCGGCAACGGCTGCGGTTTCTGGCAGCGATCGAAGCGCTGGACAGCCAGCGCAGCATTCAGGAAATTGCCTTCGACATGGGCTACAGCACCGGCTCGGCCTTTATCGCGATGTTTCAGCGTCAGGCCGGGTGCACGCCTGAGCAATATCGACGCAGCCACCTCGATAGCAGGTGAACGTGTAACAGGCTTTGTCTACACTCCGAAACGAGGCCGCATCCATCGGTGCGGCAACAAGGAGAACACTCCATGAAGATGTTGCGTGCCCCGTTGTTGATGGTCGGTTTGCTGCTCTGCTCCCAAGGTTTCGCCGCCACTGCCCAACAGAACAAAATGACCACCTGCAATGCCGATGCTACCGCCAAAAGCCTCAAGGGCGACGAGCGCAAAGCCTTCATGAGCACCTGCCTCAAAGCCGCGCCGGCCGCCGATGCCGCCAAGCCCATGACCCCTCAACAAGAAAAGATGAAAACCTGCAACGCCACCGCCACCACCCAAGCCCTCACGGGCGATGCGCGCAAAACCTTCATGAGCGAATGCCTGAAGAAAAAATAAAGATCAGAAGATCGCGTTCTCTGTAGGAGCTGCCGCAGGCTGCGATCTTTTCGGCGCGCCGCCGCTTGAAGGTCATCCGCTCGCTTCGGCGCCAGAACGCTGGCAGACTGCCAATCCTTTTACGTCGTTCGTTTTGAGGCTGTATGTCAGCGTTTTCTCAGCGTCAGGTCTTGTTGTTCATCAGCTGGGTCATCATTTTTGGTGGTTTGCTGCTGGTGCTACCTCTGCGATTGCTGCCTAGCCTGCTGGCCGGGTTGTTGGTGTTCGAACTGGTCAACATGCTCACGCCGCAATTGCAGCGGCTGATCGAAGGCCGCCGTGCGCGCTGGCTGGCGGTGGCGTTGCTGGGAACATTGGTGGTCAGCGTGCTGGCGCTGATCTTTGCCGGTGCGATCAGTTTTCTGCTGCACGAGGCGGAAAACCCCGGCGCTTCTCTCGATAAATTCATGGTCGTGGTCGACCGCGCACGTGGGCAGTTGCCGCCGTTCATCGACGCTTATCTGCCGGCCAGTGCCGCCGAGTTCCGGGTGGCCATCGGCGAGTGGATGAGCAAGCATCTCAGCGATTTGCAACTGGTGGGCAAAGACGCGGCACATATGTTCGTGACGCTGCTGATCGGCATGGTGCTGGGGGCGATCATCGCCTTGCAGCGAGCGCCGGACGTGACCAAACGCAAACCGTTGGCCGCGGCGCTGTTCGACCGTTTGCACCTGTTGGTCCAGGCGTTTCGCAACATCGTTTTCGCCCAGATCAAGATTTCCCTGCTCAACACTTTCTTCACCGGGATTTTCCTCGCGGTGGTCCTGCCGATGTTCGGGATCAAGCTGCCGCTGACCAAAACCCTGATCGTGCTGACCTTCCTGCTCGGCTTGCTGCCGGTGATCGGCAATCTGATCTCGAACACCTTGATCACCATCGTTGGCTTGTCGCTGTCGATCTGGGTGGCGGTGGCGGCGCTGGGTTACCTGATTGTTATCCACAAGCTCGAATACTTCCTCAACGCGCGCATCGTCGGCGGGCAGATCAGTGCCAAGTCGTGGGAGTTGCTGCTGGCAATGCTGGTGTTCGAAGCCGCGTTCGGCCTGCCGGGCGTGGTGGCGGGGCCGATTTATTACGCGTATCTGAAGAGTGAGTTGAAGCTGGCGGGGATGGTTTGATCCGGCAAATATGTATTGCCTGATCTGACGCCATCGCGGGCAAGCCCGCTCCCACAGGTCATGCGCTGTCCTTGTGGGAGCGGGCTTGCCCGCGATGGGGGCGCTTCGGTTTCAGGTCAGGCGAGGGTGCCGTAACGCTTCATCGCCTCGATCGCCAACCCACTACCGATGCTGCCGAAGATGTTCCCTTCCACATGCCGAGCATTCGGCAACATCGCCGAGACGCTGTTGCGCAGCGCCGGAATCCCGCTCGAACCGCCGGTGAAGAACACGGTGTCCACCTGATCGACCCGCACGTTGGCGTCATTCAACAACTGGGTCACGCTGTTGCGCACCCGCTCCAGCAAGTTATCGATGGCTGATTCGAACAGTGCCCGGCTCAGTTCCACGCTCAAACCCGGTTCAATACGATCCAGTGGCACATGGCGGCTGTCGGCGTGGGTCAGCTGGATCTTGGTTTCTTCTACTTCCATGGCCAGCCAGTGGCCGGCGCGCTGGTCGATCAGCTTGAACAGGCGATCGATGCCGCCGGTGTCCTCGATGTCGTAACGCATGCTGCCCAGGGCCAGGGTCGACTTCTGCGAGTACACCGAGTTGATGGTGTGCCAGGTCGCCAGGTTCATGTGGTGGCTGGTCGGCATATAGGCGCCGCTCTTCATCCGGCTGCCGTAGCCAAACAGCGGCATCAGGCCTTGCAGGCTCAGCTGCTTGTCGAAATCGGTCCCGCCGATGTGCACGCCACCAGTGGCGAGAATGTCATCGTGACGATTGTCGTGGTTGCGGCGCTCAGGCGACAGGCGCACCAGCGAGAAGTCCGAGGTACCACCGCCGATGTCGACGATCAGTACCAGCTCTTCCTTTTCGATGGTCGACTCGTAGTCGAACGCCGCTGCAATCGGCTCGTACTGGAACGAGACGTCCTTGAAGCCGATGGCGCGGGCTACATCCACCAGGGTGTTTTCCGCTTCCTGGTCGGCCATTTCATCGTCATCGACGAAAAACACCGGACGACCCAGCACCACTTCTTCGAATTCCCGACCGGCAGCGGTTTCGGCACGCTTCTTCAACTGGCCGATGAACAGCCCGAGCAGGTCCTTGAACGGCATCGCCGTGCCGAGAACGCTGGTATCGTGCTTGATCAGCTTGGAACCCAGCAGGCTCTTGAGCGAGCGCATCAGCCGGCCTTCGTAACCTTCCAGGTACTCGTGCAGCGCCAGCCGGCCGTATACCGGGCGGCGTTCTTCCATATTGAAGAAGACCACCGAGGGCAGGGTGATCTTGTCGTCCTCCAGCGCGATCAGCGTTTCCATGCCGGGGCGCAGCCAGCCGACGGTGGAGTTGGACGTGCCGAAGTCGATACCACAGGCACGGGCTGGAGATGCGTTTTTCATGTCTTTCAAGTTCCGGTTAAAAAACGGCCGCGCAGTGTATGTCAGAGCGGCGAAGATTCGAAGGCCGACTATCCGTTAAATCGCAGCGATCAGCGCTTGAAAGATGCTCCAACACCCCCAAACTTCCCTGCATAGACTTGGCAACCCTTGGGGCGACTGCAAGAACCGCGCCCTGCTGCCGATAAACTTCTGATGCGCTGCCCGGTCACAAAGTTGAGATCGGTCAATCCAAATGCTGCAAACAAGAGCATGCTGTACCTGGCTGCGCGATTTCGATAATGGATGGTGATTCCCTCGATGGACTTCAAAGACTATTACAAGATTCTCGGTGTGGAGCCGACCGCGGACGATAAGGCGATCAAGGCCGCCTATCGAAAGCTGGCGCGCAAATACCACCCCGATGTCAGCAAGGAAAAGGACGCCGAGGCCAAATTCAAGGACGCTTCGGAAGCCTATGAAGCGCTGAAAAGCGCCGACAAGCGCGCCGAATACGACGACTTGCGCAAATACGGCCACCACGGTCAGCCCTTTCAGGGCCCACCGGGTTGGCAGAGCCGCGGCGGTTTCGGTGGTGGTGGTCAGGACACGGGCGATTTCTCGGACTTTTTCAGTTCGATCTTCGGCAACCGTGGTCCGGGTTTCAATGGTGGTGGACGGTCGGGTCATAGTGCCGGGCGTCGAGGGCAAGACGTGGAAATGGAATTACCGGTTTTTCTGGAAGAAACCCTCTCGACCGAATCGAAGAAGGTCAGCTTCCAGGTGCCGCATTACAACGCTGCCGGCCAGCATGTCAGCAACACCAGTAAAAGCCTGAACGTGAAGATCCCCGCCGGCGTGACCGACGGTGAGCGCATCCGCCTCAAGGGCCAGGGCGCTCCGGGCATCGGTGGCGGGGCCAATGGCGACCTGTACCTGACCATCCGTTTTGCGCCGCACCCCAAATTCGACGTCGAAGGCGAGAACCTGATCATCACCTTGCCGCTGGCACCGTGGGAGCTGGCGCTGGGGACCGAAGTCGCGGTGCCGACCCTGACCGGCAAGATCAACCTCAAGGTTCCGGCCGGTAGCCAGAATGGCCAGCGCATGCGCGCCAAGGGCCATGGCCTGCTGCACAAGGCTGGTCATCGTGGCTATCTGTTCGTGCAGCTCAAGGCAGTAATGCCAAAAAAACTCGACCATGACGTCAAAGAATTGTGGGAGGAGCTGGCAAAAAAAGCCGCTTTCGATCCGCGAGAGAACTTTTGATTTTGAGATAAGGAGTAGCCAATCATGAGCGACCCCGTGATCGTTCTACTGGACCTGGCAGAATTCTGCGAGGCGACCGAACTGTCGGACGTGCACGTGATCGAGATCGTCGAACACGGCATCCTCGAACCTCAGGGAGCCCTGCCCAAGGATTGGCGCTTCACCGATTATGAGCTGGTGCTGGCCAAGCGTGCTGCCAAGCTGCGGCGCGACCTTGAGCTGGAATGGGAAGGCGTCGCCCTGGCGCTGGACCTGCTGGAAGAGGTCCAGCAACTGCGGGCCGAAAACCGCATGCTCAAGCAGCGGTTGGGGCGGCTGGTGGTCGAGTAGCTGTAAACACTCCCTGTGGCGAGGGGGCTTGCCCCCGTTGGGTTGCGAAGCAGCCCCAAAAACCAATGCCCCCGGATTTTTTCAAGCCCATCTCATTCTCAGGAATTGCGACCGCTTCGCGGTCGAACGGGGGCAAGCCCCCTCGCCACAGGGCTTCACCCCTTTCTGGGCAACACCACAGTAAACAACGTCCCATCAACCTCATTGGAGCTGACGTCGATCGTCCCTTGATGGGCCTTCACCACTTCCTTGACGATGAACAGTCCCAGACCGAGGCTGGTGGTCGGCGCTCCGAGCTCTTCGTCGGCACTGCGCACCAGCGGATCGAAGATTGTGGAGATCGCCTCGGGTGGAATCGGCGCACCGTCGTTGTGCACAGTGAGCCGAACGCTGTCCGCTTCGCCCCTGAGGGTCAGTTTGACCGCGCTGTTGTTCGAACCGTGTTGCAATGCATTGCCGATCAGGTTCTGCAACATCTGATTGAGCTTTCGGCCATCCCACACACCTTGGGTATCGCCTTCGACGCTCAATGTCGGATCGCATTGCGGATGAGCGGCGCAGGCCTGCGCAATCGCTTCACGCGCCGTATCGGCCAGATCCATGGGCGCCGGTTCGATCGGCAGGCTCTTGCCCAGGCGACTGCGGACCAGCTCCAGCAAATCGCCAATCATCACCGCCATGTGGCGAGTGCCGCGCTTGATGTGGAGCGCACAGGTCAATGCGTCACCCTCAAGGTTGGTTTTACGCATGAGTATTTCGGTAGACATGCTCACCGCTTGCAGCGGTGCGCGCAGGTCATGGCCGAGGATCGCCAAAAAGATGTCCCGGGAATGATTGACCTGCTCGGCATAGGCCGCGGTAGATTCGGCCAAGGCTTCGTCGATGGCTTCGTTGAAGCGGATCATGTCCTGGAAGTAGGCCAGGTCCGGCGAGTCCAGGCTGTTGACCCACAGACGGATCACACACGCGCGCAAATGGCGAAACTCGCTGGTCATCTGCACCAGGTCGAAGCCCACGGTATGCCGCAACTCGCCATGGCTGGCGCCGGCTTCGTCCAGGCTCGGGGTTTTCTCCGGACCTTCGCCCCTGGCTTTTGCCAGCTGTTCACTGGCGGATTGGGGTTTGCTCATGTCCCGTGCGGCGGCCAGCAGGATCGCTTTTGAATGATCGCGCAGGGACACGCCGTCCATGTTGTCGGCCGCGGGGGTGATTGTTCTGGCAAATTGCTCCCATTCATCGACGATACGGTCAACGTGGAACACGATGAACTCGGAAAGGCGCATAAATGGTTACCTGGGGCAGGGGAAGGGGAGCAGCGAATCGCATAGTAGCGCCTTTGGGAGGCTGAAAAAACGACCGTTGATGCGCTGGCACTATCGGAGCCAACGGAGGCGGTATTTATATATTTTCGGCTCCATGATTTTCGAACGGTATCTGCTTTGGCCTAACAGTTATTTGGTCTTTTTTTTGCGGCAGGAGTGAATAGGCTGGTTGCTCTACCCCTTAACACCAAGGTTGTTGAGTCATGTCTGATTTGCAGGGAAGCAATTCAATCGAAACCAATGCCAGTTCCACTGGCGAAAATCAGGGCATTCATTACGCCCGGGTGATCGGCGTCCTGCCGAACGCCATTAAATCTGCATCGGCATCGCGGCTCAAACCTCTCCTCGGGATGAACGCCGAGTGGCCCGAGTGGTACATGGGCGCACGTGAAATCGACCGCCAGTATCTGAAAACCCTGATTGATGAGCGCTGGCGCCTGCAAGGGCTGCTGGACGAGACGCTGGGTCATTTGCAACAGGATATCGATACTTTCGCCAAGCCACTGTTGAGCACGATGATGCGCTCCAGCTTCAATGGCGTCGGCAACATCGACGAGTTGAGTGTGCAACTCGAAGTGCCGAGTACCATGATCTTCGGGATTGACACTGGCGCCAGTCGGGTTCGGCAATCCAGTTTGCTTGAAGCCGCTTTGCACAATTTCGAGGCCTCGGAAACCCGTAGCGACGCCTGGCGCAACAGTTCCGGCATTTACCGCAAGGACTCGCGTGGCAGCCTCGTGCAGGACCCGGCGATTACGCCAACGGCGTTCGCGGCGCAATGCCGGCAGCTGGATATCGGTGGGCAATACCAACGGCACCTCAAAGCCATTCTGCTGCCGACTGCTGCGCAGGCACGCCAAACTTTGCAGGCGCAATCGATCGCCAGTGAAAAGGCTGCCTTCGATGTCGCAATGCTGGTGGCGCGCATGAAGGGGGAGATCAGCGATTACGTCTACGGCACGCTGAGGCAGGTGCGCAACCAACAGTCGGATATCACTTTGTATGAGCGTCCGCTGCTGAGCCACCGGTTATCGCTGATGGGTTTCAGGCTGACCGGCATCGTACTGTTCAGTGCGGTCAGCGACCCCTCGGAGATAAAGCGGGCCATTGATGCATTGACGCCCACCACATTGAAGTTCTGGAATGAGTGGTCGCACCGTATCCCGGTGTTGCCGGGGAAAGAGGATGAACAGTACAAATTGTTGCAGGCGTTCTTTGCCAACGGCCAACAGGGCGTCACCGATGAAATGCTGCGCAGTGACGATATTTATCGACAGAGTCGTCTGACCGGCCCGTTGATCGCTTACGTTCCCGATGATCCGAATCACCCGCTGAAAGAATATGCATCGCTAAGCGAATTTCTGAATACGCTGATTGGTCAGTTGCGAGAGACGGACTATCAGGCTTTTTTCAGTCGGTTCGTGGCGCACAAGGACAAGGGACGGTTTTTTTCGCGAGTCAACGAACGCCTCAAGACGTTCACCTGGCAGCCACGCCAACCGCTGGATATGGGCCCGTGGTGGCGCGAAACCGCGATCGAGAATCCTGATGCTGAACCCGTCACCAACCAGCTCAGCGGCGATCTCTGGGAGAGGCTGTTTCGCGAGCGGCGCGACAAAGCCATTGCCGACGCCCGGCAAATGGCGGTGCCGACCGACGATGAAGATGCCGCAAGCCGTTTCAAACGCTTGACCAGCTTTCTGGACATCGGCTGGAACCTGTTCAATTTCGCCGCGATGCTGGTGCCCGGCTTAGGGGAGGCGATGCTGGGGATCATGGTTGCGCAAATGTTGGAGGAACTGGCCGAAGGTATCGAAGACTGGAGCAAGGGCGATAAGGAACAGGCCTCGTCCTACTTCAATGGCGTACTGATCAATTTTGCCCAATTGGCCCTGATGGGCGCGGGGCATGTTTTGCCTGAGGGTAGCGTGACCCCGAAGGTCTCGCCCTTCATCGAGCGTCTCAAACCTGTGGAGCACGAGGGCAGGGAGCGCTTGTGGAATCCCGATCTGCGGCCCTATGAACAGAAAGTCGTCTTGCCGGTAGATGCGTCCGCGAGCGAGCAAGGCATTTACCGGCATCAGGAACAGGATCTCCTGCGTCTCGACGATAAATACTATGGCGTGAAGCAGGATCCGGGCACGGGTCTGCACCGCCTTCAACACCCGAGCCGTCCCGACGCGTATCAACCGTTGCTGGAGCACAACGGTGCCGGTAGCTGGAAGACCGAACTCGATCAACCGCTGGGCTGGAACAAGCGCCGATTATTGAGACGGTTGGGGCCTTCGGTCGACGGGTTCTCCGATGAGACGCTGGAGCAGATTCTGACCGTGAGCGGTGTGCACGAAGATGCCCTGCGACGGATGCATGTTGAGCATGAAACCCCGCCTGCCGTGCTGCTCGACACGCTCAAGCGTTTCAAGGTGTATGCGGATACCGAAGCCTGTGCAGAACGAATTCTCGCCAATCAGATCAGTGAGGAGTGGGTGGGTTTTATCTCACGGTTCATGACTGAGCTACCGGGCTGGCCCGAAGGCAAGGCCATTGAAGTCTTTGAGGCGCCGAGTCTTTCAGGCTTGTCGATCAAGGACGGCTACGCGGATGCGTTGCCGGCAGACACCTTGAAAATGAGCCGCAAGGAAGTGCTCGACGGGAAATTGCCTGAGCGTGTTGTCGAGTTCCTTGATGAACAACAATTGCACGATGTTCTGGGTCAATGGCGGTCGGGTATCCGGCAGGAGCGTATCGACGCGGTGCGGGATCTGCTTGGCGGGCAGGCGCGAAAAAACAAGGAACGCCTCTTCGATCGACTGTATTCCGCTCGCGAGCGCTCGGAAAACCCCTCGGTGAACTTACTCAAAAGTAATCACCCGGGGCTGTCGACCAGCATGGCCGAAGAGCTGTTGCGCCATACCGAACCGAGTGACTTACAGCATCTGAATGAGAAAAAACGCCTGCCCCTGACCGTGTATCGGCGAGCGGAAGAGGCGGAGCAGCAGGTACGGCTGACTCGGGCCTACGAAGGGCTATACCTGCCAGATATCTACAACGCCGACACCGCCCGGCTGGAGTTGCACTCCTTGGCAAACCTTCCGGGGTGGCCGACGGATTTGCGGCTGGAGGTTCGACAGTATTCATTCGAGGGGGTGTTGGTCGACAGCATTGGCTCGGCGGATGCGCCGACTCGCAAAGTGTTGATCGTCGATGAAAAGGGCACGTACCAGGCACGCGACGACCTGGATCAACACCTGCATGGCGAGGACAACCTGTACGCGGCGGTCTTGCATGCATTGCCCGACAGGCAGCGAGAGGCATTGGGTTTTCAGATCCACGAAGCAGCGCAACTCGAAAAAGCCGTTCAAGAGCACCCATTGGCCCACCGACAGCTTGAGCCGATTCTATTGGAAAACCCCATTCGCAAGCCCACCTACGACCCGGCCACCATGCGCCTTCGTGGCGGCATGCAAGGCTATGCGCAGCAGGTACCGCACGGGATGGGCCTGCGTCGAAGAGCCAGGGCGCTCTACCCGGGTTTTGCACCGGAGCAGATCGAAGGGCTGCTGACGGCGTTCGGTCACAACGGTGGGGCGGTGCAAGGGCGGCTGGCTGCATTGGAGCGAGAGTTCAGTCAGTTGAACCTGACACTGCAACGCTGGATGAACTCACCAACGGCCTCCTTTCGTTTCGGCCCGGAGGGTGTCGCGCAGTGGCACTCTAGAAACCAGGTCTACAAAGCGATCCGGCAATGCTGGCAGAGAACCGGGCCACGAGGCGTCGAGGTCCCCGGCATCCTTGAGCCCCAAGCGTTGATTCTGGATGGTTTGCCCATGAACCGGCATCTTGTAACCATGCCGAAACTGGAGGCAAACTTCGATCATGTCACTACCCTGAGCCTGGGTAGCACCAACCTCTTGCCTGAGCAGGAACATTTTCTGCGACCGTTTCGCCGGGTACGGTTCCTGAACCTGGAACGAAACCGGTTGATGGGTATACCGCAGGTAATCGATGACATGAGTCATCTGACCGATCTGGTGCTCAACAACAACCGGATCGAACTGAACGCGGTGGGAGTGGCGCGGCTGAAGAAGCTGACTCGTCTCAGGTCGCTAGGGTTGCGCGGGAATCCGTTGCAACTCGCTCCCGATATCAGCCGGATGCCACGGCTACAGGTGCTGCTGTTGAGCGAAACGGGGCTGGACAGCTGGCCTGTGGGACTGTTTTCCCAGCCGCGCCCACGAAATATTTTCCTCGATCTGCGCAACAATCCGCTCAGTCGAATACCGGAGGTAGCACCAGGTTCGTTCCGCGCCGAATTGCTGGCTCGCACATTCCTCAGTCGCGAACCGCAATGGCTATCGGCGAAGAATCTGAACACCCTCAAGCTTTACATCGAATCGGTCGGCCTGGATCCCGAGCGCACATTCCCGCCCCGAGGCACACTGGACAGCGCCGATTGGGCGCATGGAATGTCCGAGCTCCAGTGGCAGGCCAGAGAGGAAATCTGGAACGCGGTTGAAGATGAGTTCCACTCGGAGGCCTTTTTCAATGAGATCAGGCAACTCACCCAGTCCGCCGACTTCAATGAAGGTGGCGCCTATTGCGAAGAGTTGACGGCGAAAGTCTGGCGAATGCTGGAGGCCATGGCCGATAACAGCGAGTTGCGGGCGAAGCTCTTCAGCGAGGCTGTGACGCCCACGGAGTGCGTGGACGGCGGCACGCAGCTGTTCAATGCCATGGGGGTGGAAGTGCTCATTCACGAAGCCTACAGGTTGATCCGCCCGGACCTGATTGAACCTCAGTTGCTCGAGCTGGCTCGAGGGAAATCCCGGCTGGATGAGCTTGGGGCCATCGCTCGTCAGCGAGTCGCTGCACGGTTGGCCGAGGGGGAGCAGTTCAGGCGAGTCGACCCTGAAGGGGGAGTCACCGGAACCATTGACGAAGTCGAAGTCCATCTGGCCTATATGACTGATCTGGCCGAGCGCCTGGATCTTCCGTGGCAAGCCCGGGGCATGCAATTTCGCAAGATCGCCGGTGTAACGAAAGAGATGATCGAGGCGGCGTTTGAGCGGGTCAAAGTCCTGGAGGAAGGTGACCTGCTGCGCGATCAGATTCTCAAGCAACCGCTCTGGAGAACCTGGCTGGAGGATTCGAACCGCGAGGCTTTCAATGGTTTCAAGCGCCGAATCGACGTGACCACTGACTTACAGGACGCCTTGCGGAGACGGGCCAACGGGACAGATCTTTCTGTAGCGCAAATGACTGACCTTGAGATGCAAATCAAAGCGCTGGCCGTAGAGTCAGGCAAACCGGAAGACGAGTTCGCTCACGGGCGTGCAATGACGGAGGAGGAATACACACAAGCGTTGAGTGAAATAGACGAGCAGATGAAGGCGCTGATGAATCGGCTCACTCAACAAGCCATAGATCGAGCGGGCCTGCAAAGGGTTGATATTCCCTTCACGATTGACCCCGAGTATTCGCTATAGGTCGTAGCTGAAGCCTCGGCTCAAGGGATATGCCTTGGCCGAGGCTTTTTTCATTGCGGGTGAAGGCTCAGAACAGGAAGTAGCGCTGCGCCATCGGCAATACATCCGCCGGTTCACACCACAGCAATACACCGTCAGCCTTGACCTGATAGGTTTGCGGATCGACATCGATGTTTGGCAGGTAATCGTTGTGGATCAGGTCGGTTTTCTGCACGTCGCGACAGCCTTTGACCACGGCGATTTTCTTTTTCAGGCCCAACGCTTCGGGCAATCCGGCCTCCTGCGCCGCCTGACTGATAAAGGTCAGGCTGGTGGCGTGCAACGAGCCGCCGTAACTGGCGAACATCGGGCGGTAGTGCACCGGTTGCGGTGTCGGGATCGAAGCGTTGGCGTCGCCCATCAGGCTGGCCGCAATGGCGCCACCCTTGAGGATCAGCGTCGGTTTGACCCCGAAAAACGCCGGGCGCCAGAGCACCAGATCGGCCCACTTACCCACTTCCACCGAACCCACTTCATGGCTGATGCCATGGGTGATCGCCGGGTTGATGGTGTATTTGGCGATGTAGCGTTTGGTGCGGAAGTTGTCGTTACCTTCGCCGTCACCGGGCAGCGGGCCGCGCTGCTTTTTCATTTTGTCGGCGGTCTGCCAGGTGCGCGTGATGACTTCACCGACGCGGCCCATGGCCTGACTGTCGGAGCTGATCATCGAGAAGGCGCCGAGGTCGTGAAGGATGTCTTCGGCGGCGATGGTTTCGCGGCGGATGCGGCTTTCGGCGAAGGCCACGTCTTCGGCAATGCTCGGGTCCAGGTGGTGGCAGACCATCAGCATGTCGAGGTGTTCATCGATGGTGTTGCGGGTGAACGGCCGGGTCGGGTTGGTCGAGCTCGGCAGCACGTTGGCAAAACCGCAGGCCTTGATGATGTCCGGTGCATGGCCGCCACCGGCACCTTCGGTGTGGTAGGTGTGGATGGTGCGGCCCTTGAAAGCGGCGAGGGTGGTTTCGACGAAGCCGGACTCGTTCAAGGTGTCGGTATGGATCGCCACCTGCACGTCGTACTGATCGGCCACGTTCAGGCAGTTGTCGATACTCGCCGGGGTGGTGCCCCAGTCTTCGTGCAACTTCAGGCCAATGGCGCCGGCCTTGACCTGTTCGATCAACGGCTCCGGCAGGCTGGCGTTGCCCTTGCCGGTGAAGCCGATGTTCATCGGAAACGCATCGGCGGCCTGAAGCATGCGCGCCAGGTGCCATGGCCCGGAGGTACACGTAGTGGCGTTGGTGCCGGTGGCCGGGCCAGTGCCGCCGCCGATCATGGTGGTGACGCCGCTCATCAGCGCTTCTTCGATCTGCTGCGGGCAGATGAAGTGGATATGGGTGTCGATGCCGCCGGCGGTGAGGATCATGCCTTCACCGGCGATCACTTCGGTGCTGGCGCCGACCGCGATGGTGACGTTGGGCTGGATGTCCGGGTTGCCGGCCTTGCCGATGGCGGCGATGCGACCGTCCTTGAGGCCAACGTCCGCCTTGACGATGCCCCAGTGGTCGATGATCAGGGCGTTGGTGATCAACGTGTCGACCACTTCCGCAGCCAGTAATTGACTTTGGCCCTGGCCGTCGCGAATGACTTTGCCGCCGCCGAATTTCACTTCTTCGCCGTAGGTGGTGAAGTCCTGTTCCACTTCGATCCATAGCTCGGTGTCGGCCAGACGGACCTTGTCACCAACGGTGGGGCCGAACATGTCGGCGTAGGCTTGTCTTGAGATTTTCATGCGCTTGCCTTGGGATTCAATTGTGTTTGAGACCGCTCGCGTCGCTCGCTATCGCAGCCTCGCTTCGCTCGACAGCTCCTACAGGGTGTGTACGACCGCGAAATTTCAGGTGCCGCAGGTGTTCACGCAAATTCCCGGTTGCCTGCAGTCTCTGTAGGAGCTGTCGAGCGGAGCGAGGCTGCGATCTTTCTGAGAACACCGCAGATATCAGTCGAGATCGCCCATGATCCGCCCGGCAAACCCGAACACCCGGCGATGCCCGGCCAGGTCCACCAACTCGACCTCGCGGCTTTGCCCCGGTTCGAAGCGCACGGCGGTGCCGGCGGGGATGTTCAGGCGCATGCCGCGGCTGGCGGCGCGGTCGAAGGTCAGGGCGTCGTTGGTTTCGAAGAAGTGATAATGCGAGCCGACCTGGATCGGCCGGTCACCGCTGTTGGCCACCTTCAAACTGAGGGTGCGGCGGCCAACGTTGAGTTCGATGTCGCCGGGCTGGATCTGGTATTCACCGGGAATCATCAATGGGCTCCTTGGAGAATCTTGTAGTAAAGGGCAGTCGGTTTGTAGCGGCCGTTCGGGTCGCAGGCGTAGTCGGGGATTTCGCCGGCGCGGGTGTAGCCCATCGCCTTGTAGAAGTCTTCGGCGGGGGAGCCGGCCTCGGTGTCGAGGTAGAGCATGCCTCGTTTGTGTTGGCGGGCTGCAAGTTCAAGGGCATGCATCATCTGTTGGCCCAGGCCGCGACGACGGGCGTGTTCACGCACCAGCAATTTCTGCACTTCGGCGCGGTTCAACCCATTGGCTTTCTGGCACAACGTCAGTTGCACGCTGGCCTGTACCTGTTCGTCCTTGACCACCACCCAGAGCAGCACGTTGCCTTTGTTCAGGTTTTCCTGGACTTCATCGAAATAGGCTCGGGCCTGAGTCGCATCCAGATCCGCCATGAACCCGACACTGGCGCCATAGCCGACGGCGTCGAGCAGCAAATCAATCAAACCCTGACGATAGTGCGCAAAGCTTTCAACATTGACGCGGCGCAGTTGGGCGGCGTTCATGGGTATCACTCCTTGTGGGGACCGGGTGGCATTGCGCCCGGGTCGAGGATCAGTTGCATGAAGGTCAGGTCCAGCCAGCGGCCGAACTTGGTACCCACCTGCGGCATTTGGCCGGTGACGACGAAACCGGCCCGCTCGTGCAGCCGAATCGAGGCGCCGTTACCGCTTTCGATGGCGGCGACCATCACGTGTTTGTTGCAGCCTTTGGCGCGTTCGATCAGCGCTTCCATCAGTTGCGGGCCGAGGCCATTGCCCCGCTGGTCGTTGCGCACATACACCGAGTGCTCGACCGTGTGGCGGAACCCGTCGAACGGCCGCCAGTCACCAAATGAAGCGTAGCCGAGTACGCTGTTATCGCCGTCGACGATCACCAGGATCGGATAACCCTGATCTTGCCGGGCGCTGAACCAGGCCTGGCGGTTACCGAGGTCCACGGCCTGTTCGTTCCAGATCGCCGTGGTGTTGAGCACGGCGTCGTTGTAGATATCGCGGATCGCCGGCAGATCGGCGAGCAGCGCATCGCGGATGTGGTAAGTCATGGCGCGGCCTCAGGCGATCGGTTGGTGAACGGTGACCAGTTTGGTGCCGTCGGGGAACGTCGCTTCGACCTGGATCTCCGGGATCATTTCCGGGATGCCTTCCATCACTTGTTCGCGGCTGAGCAGGGTGGTGCCGTAATGCATCAGCTCGGCCACGGTCTGGCCGTCACGCGCCCCTTCGAGCAGCGCCGCGGAAATATAGGCCATGGCCTCCGGGTAATTGAGCTTCACGCCGCGAGCCAAACGCCGTTCGGCCACGAGGCCGGCGGTGAAGATCAGCAGCTTGTCTTTTTCGCGTGGGGTCAGGTCCATCGTTTGGAATCCATCTGGGCAGATAAAAAGGTATTCGGATTTGTAAATACAAAATCTGTGGGAGCGGGCTTGCCCGCGATGAGGCCATAACATCTTGCAAAGATGTTGACTGTAAGACCGCTATCGCAGGCAAGCCCGCTCCCACATAAAAGCATCATTCAGGTGGCCCATATTCTGGGTGGGACGGCTTCTCGCCCCAGCAACGCCGGGCGCAATAACCGCCACAAATCAATCAGCCAACCACGTGCCAACAACGCTTCACTGGCCAGGCATCGAGCGACCAAAAGCCCCGGCAACTGTGTCAGATCCCCGCGCACGTCATTGCTCAGCGAGCGGCACTTCTCCAGCAATTCGCTATCAATTTCACCTGTCACCAGCAACGTCGCAAACACCGGTTGGCCATCCAGGCCTATCGGCGAATCCAGCAAACCATCGTTCCCGACAATGCGCTGGCGTTCGTGCCAGAGCAACTGGCCGTCGCGGCGGATATCCAGGTGCGCCTGAAAATGCCCGAGGTCGAAGCGCTCGCCGCTGGCCGGGCGACCCAGCGCCACCACGTCCCAGTAGAACAGCCGCGCATCGCCCTCAAGGTCGATACTGGTGCTGAGTTCCGCCTGAGCGTCGCTGAAGATAATCGTCTCTTGCGGCAGCCACTCCAACGTAGCACCGGCGGCCACGTGCAGGTCGAGTTTCTGATAAGCCGGCCCGCCCGCGCGATACCACTTGGCGGCGCCGGGGCTGGTGATTTGCGCCCAGGCGTCCGTACCGACACTGGCCGAGATGTCCAGCCGATCACCTCCGGCAATTCCGCCCGGCGGGTGGACGATGATGTGCTGACACACCTCGGGGCCTTCGGCGTACAAATGCTTCTGCACCCGCAACGGGCCTTTGTGGCGACGCTGCACCGGGCGTGTGCTGTCGCCGAAACGGGCGTAGCCGAGTTCCAGCTCGGCATGCCAGCTGGGGGTGAACAGTGTGAAGGGGGCAGGTAAATTCATGATTTCTAATTATCGTCAGGAGGCTGCAGGTTAGATCGTAACCAGTCCACGGACACCTTCGGCTTCCATATTTTCGCCGCGACCCTGCTGCACGATCTCGCCCCGGGACATCACCAGGTACTGATCGGCCAGTTCGGCGGCGAAATCGTAGAACTGCTCCACCAGCAGAATCGCCATGTCGCCGCGCGCTGCAAGCTGCTTGATCACTGCGCCGATTTCCTTGATCACCGACGGCTGGATGCCTTCGGTGGGTTCGTCGAGAATCAGTAGCCGTGGACGACTGGCCAGAGCTCTGCCGATCGCCAGTTGCTGTTGCTGACCACCAGACAAATCACCGCCGCGCCGTTGCTTCATTTGCAGCAGCACCGGGAACAGCTCGTAAATGAACGCCGGGACTTCCTTCGCTTCAGCGCCGGGAAACCGTGAGAGGCCCATCAGCAGGTTTTCTTCCACGGTCAATCGACCAAAGATTTCCCGCCCCTGAGGTACATAGGCGATGCCGGCATGCACCCGTTGGTGCGGCTTGAACGTGGTGATCGGTTTGCCTTCCCAGTTCACCGCGCCTTCCTTGGCCGGCAGCAAACCCATCAGGCATTTGAGCAGGGTGGTCTTGCCCACGCCATTGCGTCCGAGCAGGCAGGTGACCTCGCCGACCTTCACCTCAAACGTCAAGCCCCGCAGGATGTGGCTACCGCCGTAGTACTGGTGCAGCTTGTCGACTTGCAGCATGTTCAAATTCCTTCTGTTCCACACAGAACCCTGTGGGAGCTGGCTTGCCTGCGATGGCGGTGTGTCACTCAACAAAGATGTTGGATGTGCAGGCCTCATCGCGGGCAAGCCCGCTCCCACAGGTCCTTTATTCGCAGGTCTATCGGCCGAGGTAAACCTCGATCACCCGCTCATTATCCTGAACCTGTTCCAGTGACCCTTCGGCCAGCACGCTGCCCTGGTGCAACACGGTGACGTGGTCGGCGATCGAGCCGACGAAGCCCATGTCGTGCTCCACCACCATCAGCGAATGCTTGCCCGCCAGGCTCTTGAACAACTCGGCGGTGAATTCGGTTTCGGCGTCGGTCATGCCTGCCACCGGCTCATCGAGCAGCAACAATTGCGGGTCCTGCATCAGCAGCATGCCGATTTCCAGAAACTGCTTCTGACCGTGGGACAACAACCCCGCCGGGCGATTGACCGAGGCGGTCAGGCGAATGGTTTCCAGAACTTCAGCGATGCGATCTTTCTGTTCGCCACTGAGACGAGCCCGCAGGCTGGCCAATACCGACTTGTCGGTCTTCTGCGCCAGCTCCAGGTTTTCGAACACGCTCAAGGCTTCGAACACCGTCGGTTTCTGGAACTTGCGACCGATACCGGCCTGAGCAATCTGCACTTCACTCATCTGCGTCAGATCGAGGGTTTCACCGAACCAGGCTTTGCCGTGGCTTGGGCGAGTCTTGCCGGTGATCACGTCCATCAGCGTGGTCTTGCCCGCGCCGTTGGGGCCGATGATGCAGCGCAGTTCGCCGACGCCGATGTACAGGTTCAGATCGTTCAGCGCCTTGAAACCATCGAAGCTGACGCTGATGTCTTCCAGGGTCAGGATGGTGCCGTGTCGGGTATTCAGACCTTTGCCGGCGCTCTGGCCGAGGCCGATGGCATCGCGGCTGCTGCCGGCGTCCCTGTTGGGCTCCAGCGGCGGAAAAAAGGCCGGTTCGAGCATGAATTCAGCCGTTGCAGTCACTCTCATTACTCACCCCTTTTCTTCAGCAACCCGATCACGCCTTTAGGCAGGTACAACGTCACGACGATGAACAGCGCGCCGAGGAAAAACAGCCAGTATTCCGGAAACGCCACGGTGAACCAGCTCTTCATCCCGTTGACCACACCAGCGCCGAGCAGTGGACCGATCAGCGTGCCGCGACCACCCAGCGCCACCCAAACGGCCGCTTCGATGGAGTTGGTCGGCGACATTTCACTCGGGTTGATAATGCCGACTTGTGGCACATACAGCGCGCCGGCCAAGCCGCACAACACCGCGCTCAACACCCAGACAAACAACTTGAAACCGCGTGGGTCGTAGCCGCAAAACATCAGGCGGTTTTCCGCGTCGCGCAACGCGGTCAGTACCCGGCCAAACTTGCTTTGCGCCAGCCGCCAACCGATGAACAGGCTCGCCACCAGCAACAGCACCGTGGCGAAAAACAACACCGCACGCGTCCCCGGTTCAGTGATGCCAAACCCGAGAATGGTGCGGAAGTTGGTGAAGCCGTTGTTGCCACCAAACCCGGTTTCATTGCGGAAAAACAGTAGCATCCCGGCGAAGGTCAGGGCCTGGGTCATGATCGAGAAATACACGCCCTTGATCCGCGAACGGAAGGCGAAGAAACCGAACACCAGCGCGAGCAGGCCCGGCGCCAACACCACCAGACACATGGCCCAGAGGAAGCTGCTGGTGCCGGTCCAGTACCACGGCAATTCGGTCCACGACAGGAAGGTCATGAACGCGGGCAAGCCATCGCCCGAGGCTTGGCGCATCAGGTACATGCCCATCGCGTAGCCGCCGAGGGCGAAGAACAGACCGTGACCCAGCGACAAGAGGCCGGCGTAACCCCAGACCAGATCGAGGGCCAGGGCGACGATGGCGTAGCAAAGGATTTTGCCCACCAGCGTGAGGGTGTAGGCCGAGACGTGAAAAACACTGATGGGCGATAACAGCGACAGCAGCGGCAACGCCAGCAGCAAAACAAGGATTACCGCGCCAACAGCGAGGGTTACTTTTGGGCCGGCCTTTTGTGTGGCCGTGAGCAGCAGAGGCTGGTTCATCAGTCGATCACCCGTCCTTTCAGTGCGAAGAGGCCTTGCGGACGTTTCTGGATGAACAGAATGATCAGCGCGAGGATCAGGATTTTGCCCAGCACCGCACCGATCTGCGGTTCGAGAATTTTGTTGGCGATTCCCAGACCGAAGGCGGCCAGCACGCTACCGGCCAGTTGACCGACACCGCCGAGTACCACCACCAGGAACGAGTCGATGATGTAACTTTGACCGAGGTCCGGGCCGACGTTGCCGATCTGGCTGAGCGCCACGCCGCCGAGGCCAGCGATGCCCGAGCCGAGGCCGAAGGCGAGCATGTCGACGCGGCCGGTCGGCACGCCGCAGCAGGCGGCCATGTTGCGGTTCTGGGTGACGGCGCGCACGTTCAAACCGAGGCGCGTCTTGTTCAGCAGCAGCCAGGTCAGCACCACCACAAACAAGGCGAACGCGATGATTACGATGCGGTTGTATGGCAACACAAGATTGGGCAACACCTGAATTCCGCCCGACAACCACGCCGGGTTGGCCACTTCGACGTTCTGCGCGCCGAACACCAGGCGCACCAACTGAATCAGCATCAGGCTGATGCCCCAGGTGGCGAGCAGGGTTTCCAATGGGCGACCGTAGAGGTGACGAATCACCGTGCGCTCCAGCGCCATGCCGATCCCGGCGGTGACAAAAAACGCTACCGGCAGGGCAATCAGCGGGTAGAACTCGATGGCCTGCGGGGCGAAGCGCTGGAACATCAGCTGCACCACGTACGTCGAGTAAGCGCCGAGCATCAGCATCTCGCCGTGGGCCATGTTGATCACACCGAGCAGGCCGAATGTGATTGCAAGACCTAACGCCGCCAGCAACAGAATTGAACCGAGGGACATGCCGCTGAAGGCCTGCCCAAGCATCTCGCCGATCAGCAATTTGCGCTTGACCTGGGCCAGGCTGGTTTCGGCGGCGGTGCGCACATTGGCATCGGCTTCGACGCCGGGTTCAAGCAAACCTTCGAGGCGGGTGCGGGCCAGTGGGTCGCCAGTTTCACCGAGCAGACGCACCGCGGCGAGGCGTACGGCCGGATCGGTATCGACCAATTGCAGGTTGGCCAACGCCAGGCTCAGGGCGGCGTGAACGCTTTCGTCTTTTTCGCCAGCCAGTTGCTGGTCGAGGAATTTCAGCTGCGCGGGTTTGGCGCTTTTCTGCAATTGCTGCGCGGCGGCCAAGCGGATTCTGGCGTCGGCGGCGAGCAACTGGTGGCTGGCCAAAGCGGTGTCGATCAGACCGCGTAGACGGTTGTTCAGGCGCAGGGTTTTCGGCTGGCCATCGAGGGTCAATTGGCCTTGTTGCAGGGCGTTGATCAGTTCGATACGGGCCGGATCGGGCTGCGCGGCCCAGGCTTCGAGAAGTTTTGCTTGTTGCACAGGATTGGCTGCGACGAAGTCTTCGGCGTCGCCGGCGTGGGTGGCCATCGGTAACAAAAGTGCGATGGCGAGGATCAAGCGGTAAAGGGCGGTGGGCATAAAAAGTCGCCTTGCGCGGACATTGTGGGAGCTGGCTTGCCTGCGATGCAGACGACTCGGTGTATCTGATGCACCGAGGTGATGCCATCGCAGGCAAGCCAGCTCCCACAGGGATTTGTGTCGGGCCCGAGCTCCGTGCCCAGCCCCGACACCCAGTGGCTTTAGTTGCTCTTCACCGCATAATCCGGCTTCTTGTCGTTACCCTGAATGAACGGGCTCCACGGCTGGGCGCGGATCGGCCCTTCGGTCTGCCACACCACGTTGAACTGACCGTCGGCCTGAATCTCGCCGATCATCACCGGCTTGTGCAGGTGGTGGTTGGTCTTGTCCATGGTCAGGGTGTAACCGGACGGCGCGGCGAAGGTCTGGCCGGCCAGGGCTTCGCGGACTTTGTTGACGTCGGTGGACTTGGCTTTCTCGGCTGCTTGCGCCCACATATGGATACCGACATAGGTGGCTTCCATCGGGTCGTTGGTCACCGCTTTGTCGGCGCCCGGCAGGTTGTGTTTCTTGGCGTAGGCCTTCCAGTCGGCGACGAACTTCTTGTTCTGCGGGTTCTCGACCGACTCGAAGTAGTTCCACGCCGCGAGGTTGCCCACCAGCGGTTTGGTGTCGATGCCACGCAGTTCTTCTTCGCCCACGGAGAACGCCACAACCGGAACGTCGGTGGCTTTCAGGCCCTGGTTGGCCAGCTCTTTATAGAACGGCACGTTGGAGTCGCCGTTGACCGTGGAGATGACCGCAGTCTTGCCACCGGCGGAGAATTTTTTGATGTTGGCCACGATGGTTTGATAGTCGCTGTGGCCGAACGGAGTGTAGACCTCTTCGATGTCCTTGTCGGCCACACCTTTGGAGTGCAGGAACGAGCGCAGAATCTTGTTGGTGGTGCGTGGGTAAACGTAGTCGGTGCCGAGCAGGAAGTAACGCTTGGCGCTGCCGCCTTCTTCGCTCATCAGGTATTCCACCGCCGGAATCGCCTGCTGGTTAGGCGCCGCGCCGGTGTAGAACACGTTCGGCGACATCTCTTCGCCTTCATACTGCACCGGGTAGAACAGCAGGCCGTTGAGTTCTTCGAACACCGGCAGTACCGATTTACGCGACACCGAGGTCCAGCAACCGAACACCACCGCCACTTTGTCCTGAGTCAGCAACTGCCGGCCCTTTTCGGCGAACAACGGCCAGTTCGACGCCGGGTCGACGACCACCGGCTCCAGCATCTTGCCGTTCACGCCGCCCTTGGCATTGATTTCGTCGATGGTCATCAACGCCATGTCTTTGAGCGAGGTTTCGGAGATCGCCATGGTCCCGGACAACGAATGCAGAATACCGACCTTGATGGTCTCGGCGGCCTGGACCGTCCAGGCCATGCCCATCGCGGCAATGCTTGCCGATAGTGTGAAAGCCTTGATCAAACTGCGACGCTTCATTGTGCGATCTCCATGAACGTTAAAGTTTTTTATGGTTGGCAGATGCGGACGACTGAAGGGTCTTTAGCAAGGGCTGTGCCCGGTCGGGGACGGGCAAGGAAATGTCGTATTAGAGCGGTTGCGCGGGTTTGGCGGCGCACCATGAAAGACCGCGTTTGGCGCACTGGTGCGAAGAGGTGCGCCAGATTGGGGCGCAGATATTGCCTCGCCCCCTGTAGGAGCGAAGCTTGCTCGCGAAGACGGTATGTCAGTCACAGGGATATTGGATGGGCTGCCGTCATCGCAGGCAAGCCAGCTCCCACAGGAGGAGCGGTCATATACAAAATCTGTGTACGACACAGATCCTGTGGGAGCGGGCTTGCCCGCGATAGCGGTGGGTCAGTCACGGTGATGGTGGATGTGCTGCCGTCATCGCAGGCAAGCCAGCTCCCACAAGGGGAGCGGTCATATACAAAATCTGTGTACGACACAGATCCTGTGGGAGCGGGCTTGCCCGCGATGGCGGTGGGTCAGTCAGGGTGATGTGGATGTGCCGCTGTCATCGCAGGCAAGCCAGCTCCCACAAGGGGAGCGGACATATACAAAATCTGTGTACGACACAAATCCTGTGGGAGCTGGCTTGCCCGCGATGGCGGTGGGTCAGTCACGGTGATGGTGGATGTGCTGCCGTCATCGCAGGCAAGCCAGCTCCCACAGGGGGAGCGGTCATATACAAAATCCGTGTACGACACAAATCCTGTGGGAGCGGGCTTGCCCGCGATGGCGGTGGGGCAGTCACGGTGATGTTGAATGTGCCGCCGTCATCGCAGGCAAGCCAGCTCCCACAGGTGCAGTGGTTCTTTTGGAGATTAGCGACGGCGCATCAGACCGATGAAGAACAACCCGCCAATGGCGGCGGTGGCGACGCCGATGGGCAAGTCTTCCGGGGCGATCAGGGTGCGTGCGGCCACGTCGACCCAGACGAGGAACAGGCTGCCCAACAAGACGCACACCGGCAGCAATCGCCGATGTTCAGCCCCAACCAACCGCCGCGCAATGTGCGGCACCATCAGCCCGACAAACCCGATCGACCCACTGATCGACACCAACACCCCAGTCATCAACGACGCAATCAAAAACACCCGCAGCCGCACGGTGCGAGCATTCAAACCGAGAGTCACCGCCGTCTGCTCACCCGCCATCAACGCATTCAATGGCCGGGCCATCCCCAGCAACAACACCAACCCAAGCAACACACTGGCGGCCGGCACCGCGAGCAATTCCCAGCGCGCCAACCCGAGCCCGCCAAGCATCCAGAACATCACCGCAGAACTGGCGCGGTGATCACCGAGAAACAACAGCAGATTGGCGATCGCCATCATCACGAATGACACCGCCACGCCGCACAACAGCAGCCGATCACTGTCCAGTCGCCCATTACGATTGGCGATCATCAGCACGATCAACATGCTCAGCAGCGCGCCAATAAACGCCGCGATCGGCAAGGTCAGCAACCCGACAATCTCACCGACATGCAGTACCACGATCACCGCGCCGAGGGTCGCGCCGGAGGTCACACCTAGCAGGTGCGGATCCGCCAGCGGATTGCGCGTCACCGCTTGCAGCACCGCACCAATCAACGCCAGGCCGGCACCCACCAACGCGCCGAGCAACATGCGCGGCACGCGGATCAGCCAGACGATGTGTTCCTGGCCGGCCGTCCAGTCCGCAGCACCGAAGCCAATAATCTTGTGCAGCAGTATTCGCCAGACCACCTCCACCGGCACCCGCGCCGGGCCGAAGCCCAGCGACACCACGCACGACACCAGCAACAGCGCGCCGAGGGCCATCAGCAACAAGGCATAGCGACGATCGATCATTCGCCGTGGAAACCCTTGGTCAGGGTTTCGACCGCCAGCACGTTGTCGATCCCGGGTGTGGCCTGCACGTACGGAATGACGATGAAGCGCTGGTTTTTGATCGCGTCCACCGATTGCAGGGCCTGGTTGTTGAGCAGGAATTGTTCCTTCTGCTCGGCGGTGACTTCGCCGTAATCAACGATCACGATCACCTGCGGATTGCGCTCGACCACGTTCTCCCAATTCACCCGAGTCCAGCTCGCCTCGACGTCGTCGAGAATGTTGCGCCCACCGGCAGCGTCGATCAGCGCTTGAGGCATGCCGAGGCGACCGGAAGTCATGGCCCGGTCCTCACCGCTGTCGTAGAGAAATACACGTGGCTTGTCTGTCGGCAGATCCTTGCGGATGTCGGCGACTTGCGCCTGCATCTCGGCGATCACGGTGTTGGCGCGGTCCTGCACGTCGAAGATTTTTCCGAGGTTGCGCAGGTCGTTGTAGGTGTCTTCCAGGCTGGCGGGCGGGCGCTTCATGACGAAGGCGCAGGACTCGGTGAGTTCGTAGACGTTGATGCCCAGCGGTTGCAGGGTTTGCGGCGTGAGATCACCGCCGACGCGCATGCCGTAATCCCAGCCGGCGAAGAAGAAATCGACGTTGGCGTTGAGCAGGGTTTCCACCGACGGGTACTTGGCCGCCAGCTCCGGCAAGCCATCGAGGATGGTCTGCATCTCGGGCGTCACCGACTTCCAGCCCGTCACGCCGCTATACCCGGCCATCCTTGGTTTGAGGCCGAGGGCGAGCATCATCTGGGTCATGTTGATGTCATGGCTGACTGCGTGTTTCGGTGCAGCCTTGAAGGTGACTTCGCGGTTGCAACTCTGAATGGTCAGCGGGTAATGCGTGGCTTCGGCAACCACATGGGCGCTGCCCAGCAGTAAAGCAATGGAGAGGCTGGAGCGCAGCAGGGAACGCAAAGTCATGGTTGGGTTATCCAGGTGATTCGTGGGTAGCCGTGCAAGGGATGGTCATCGATCAGGGCGTCGACGCCGAACACGTTGTGTAAAAGTTGTGCGGTCAGGACTTCTTTGGGCGGGCCGCTGGCAACGATGCGACCGTGATTGATCACGTACAGCCGATCGCAGAAAGCCGCAGCCAGATTGAGGTCGTGAATACTCGCCAGTGTGCCGATCTGCAGCCGCTTGACCAGTTGCAACAGCTCCAGCTGATAGCGCGGGTCGAGGTGATTGGTCGGTTCATCGAGGATCAGCAAGTGCGGTTGTTGAGCCAAGGCGCGGGCGAGGATTACCCGCTGTTTTTCACCGCCGGAAAGGGTGGCGAAGGCGTGGTCTTCGAAGCCCTTGAGGCCGACTGATTCGAGGGCGTGGGTCGCGAGTTTTCGGTCTTCAAGGGTGTCGCCATCAAACAGGCCTTTGTGCGGCGTGCGGCCCATGGCGACCACTTCCTCGACGGTCAGGCCGAAGGCGTCGGGGAATTCCTGCAACACCACCGCAATGCGTTGCGCGCACCAGCGTGAGGATTGCTTCCAGACGTTGTGATGGTCGAGCTTTACCTCACCGCTCTCGGGTTTGCTGAAGCGGTAGGCGCACCGCAACAGGCTGGTCTTGCCGCTGCCGTTGGGGCCGATCAACCCGACGAACTCACCGGCGGCCACGTGCAGCGACGCGTCACGCAGCTGGAACTGATGATGGCAATGGCCGTGGCCCAGGGGTGTCCAGGCGAGGTTCGTGAGGTTCAGCGAGGTCATGCAGTTCTCTTGGGGTTTTTGGTGTTGCTGATGACGCCTTCGCGGGCAAGCCTCGCTCCCACAGGTTTTGTGTCGTACGCAATATTTGTGATCGACATAAACCTTGTAGGAGCGAGGCTTGCCCGCGAAGAGGCCCTATGCTTCAGAGATAATCGCCAGAAGTCTATAGATCCCTCTAAAACACGCATCTCACCTGCTTCATGATGAAGCTGAAGTGGATTCAGTTTGCCGGCTCAAGCGCGACAGCAGCACCCGATCCAGTACCCACACGACCACCAGCGAAGCCCCCACCAACGGAAATATCACCGCCAGCCCGAACATGATGACCATCGCGGTTTTCCATTTCGGCAGGTCGTGACGCAACGGCGGTACACCGAACTTGCCCTGTGGCCGGCGCTTCCACCAGATCACCACACCGCTAACGGCGCTGAGCAAAATCATCAGGCAAATCAGCAGCACGATGATCTGATTGAACGGGCCGAACATCTTGCCTTCGTGCAGCATCACGCCGACTTCGGTGGCCCGGGCGACGTTGCTGTAATGCTGCCAGCGCACGTCGGCGAGGACGTCGCCAGTGTACTGGTCGACATGCAAGGTGGCGTCGTTGCGCGGGTCGTCGGCGAACACCGCGATGGTGAACACGCCGGTAGCCGTGGTGGGGAAGGTGATGCTGTAGCCGGGCTCGACCTTACGTTGCACGGCGATGTTTTGCACGTCTTGCAGGCTGATGGTCGGCGCTGCCGGACCGGTTTGCGTGCTGGCGTGGGCCATGTGTTCGGCGTGGTCGCCGGACATCGGCATCGGCGTGTTTTCCATGGCCCACGGCACGGTCTGGCGCGTGGCGCTGTTGAGGCTGCGGGCCTCGACGTCGGACTTCGGCACGTCATTCCACATGGCTACCGGGAAGCGGTTCCAGAGGTCGGCGTATTGCTTGCCCCAGAACCCGGTCCAGGTCATGCCGCTGAGCAGCATCACTAGCAACAATGATGCGCCCCAGAACCCGGTCACCGCGTGCAGGTCACGCCAGAGCACTCGGCCACGACTGTTCAAGCGTGGCCAGAGAATCCCGGCGGACTGGCCGCGCGGCCACCATAAAAATACCCCGGAAACCACCAGCACGACGCCCCAACCGGCGGCCAGTTCCACCAGTCGATCACCGACGGTGCCGATCATCAATTCGCCGTGAATCGATCGCGCGACTGCTTGCAGATTCTTCTTCGCGTCTTGCTCGCCAAGGATGTCGCCGTGGTACGGATCGATGAACACGTTAAGTTCATGACCTTCATTGATGACGACAAATTGCGCACTGCGTTCGGCGTTGACCGGCGGCAGGTACTGTTTGATCTGACCTTGTGGGTACGCCTCTTTCACCCGTTTGAGCAGGTCGTCGGCGGAGACTTTGTGATGAGCAACCGGGACGTTCAGCAGGCTGCCGTACATCAACGGATCGAGTTGCGGTTTGAACAGGTAGATGATGCCGGTCAAGGCCAGCATCACCATGAATGGCGCGACGAACAGGCCGGCATAGAAATGCCAGCGCCAGGCCAGGTTGTAGAAATTCGGTTTGGGCTGTTTCATTCGTGTGCTCCGCTAGGCGTAGTTCTTTATTGTTTAGTGCGGTTGCTGCGCAACCGATCGCGGGCAAGCCCGCTCCCACAGGTTCAACGTCGCCCATGTGGGAGCGGGCTTGCCCGCGATGCTTTTAGAAACTCATATCCACCTTGGTCCAGAGCGTGCGCCCCGGTTCGTTGATGGCTTGCGGGTCATTGGCCGGGAAGCCAAAACCGGCGTTGCCCGCCAGGTTCAGGTGTTCGGCGTAGGCCTTGCCGAACAGATTGTCGACGCCACTGCTGACCTTCCAGTTCTTGTTGATCCGGTACGCGCCGTTGAGTGAGAACACGCCGAACCCAGAGCTCGTGTCGAAATCTTTGCCGACCACGTTGCCCTTGTTCTGGTCGATGCGGTTCTGCGCCGCAACCACGCGCCACAAGGCGCCGGCGCTCCAGTTGTCTTCGCTGTAGGTCAGGCCGAAACGTGCATCCAGCGGTGGCATCTGCGGCAGGGCGCTGCCGTCGCTGCTGTTCTTGCCCCAGGCGTAGGCCAGGGTCGCGTCGGCTTTCCAGTGGGCCGTCAGCTTGTAGGCTGCACCGAGTTCGCCGCCCATGATTCGCGCGTCGATGTTCTCGGCTTGCGAGGTCATGCCCATCATCCCCGGCGTGTAGTTGAACAGGATGTAGTCACGCACCTGCCCGACGTAACCCGAGGCCCAGGCTTCGAGGTCTTCGGTCTTGTATTGCAGGCCAAAGTCGAGCTGGGTGGTTTTCTCCGGCTTGATCGAGTCGAAGGCATTCACCGAACCGGCGGGGCCGGACTTGGGCGAAAACAGCTCCCAGTAGTCCGGGAAACGTTGGGAGTGACCGAGGCCCGCATACAGCGTGGTCGGGCTGTCAGCCAGGTCATGCTCGTAACGCACAAAACCGCTGGGCAAGGTGTCGGCGCGGGTGTCGTCGGCCGTCGGGTTCGGGCGGGCCATCATCCCGGAGCCGATGGTCTGCCGATAATCCTTGGCCGACGCGCGATCCAGTCGTGCCCCGGTGATCAGCCGATCACGGTCGGCGGCGTACCAGGTCAGTTCGCTGAACACGCCGTAGTTATGGAAGTCGGCGTCCTTGTTGCGCGGCACATCCTTGTAGGCGTCGACGCCCATGGCGCTGCGTTGGCGGTGTTCGTTGGTTTGCGCATCCAGGCCACCGATCAGTTGCACATCAGCCCAGCGCCAGGTGGCTTTGATCCGCGCGCCGAGGGTTCGGCGGTCGACGTTGGAGGCCATGGGGCCGGCCATCATCCCGGTGCCGGACGGCGTGCGCAGGGTGTAGTTGTCCATCACGTGGTCGGCGTAGTTGTAGTAGACCTGCGCCTCGACCTTATCCAGCACCTCACCGATGTTTGATTGCTCGAAGCGCAGGCCCAGGCTTTCGCGCAAGAACTGCGAACCGTCCATGCCACGCCCGGCGTAACGGGCTTCGCCATCGCCCTTGCCGGCGGTCAGTTCCAGCAGCGTGTCGGCGCTTGGGGTCCAGCCGACAGCAACGTCGCCGTTCCACTTGTCATAGCGCGAGGGCACGGTGTCGTTGTTGCCGTCCTTGTAATCGTCGGAATGCGCGGTGTTGCCGATCACTCGCACGTAACCCAGCGGCCCACCGGCAGCGGCGTCCACTACTTTGTCGAAACGGCCGTTGGAACCGGCCAGCACGCTGGCGTTCACCCGGGTGCCGAGTTCGCCGAAGCTTTCCGGCTCACGGTCGAACAGGACGGTGCCGGCTGATGCGCCGGGGCCCCAAAGCACGGTTTGCGGGCCTTTAATGACGGTGAGTTTGTCGTAGGTTTCCGGTGAAATGTACGAAGTCGGCGCGTCCATTCGGCCGGGGCAGGCGCCGAGCATCATGCTGCCGTTGGTGAGGATATTCAGTCGCGAGCCGAACATGCCGCGCAGCACCGGATCACCGTTGGTGCCGCCGTTGCGCACCAGCGCGAAACCGGGGATGGTCTTCAGATAATCACCACCGTCGCTGGCCGGCACCGGTTGGCGCGGGTCCTTGGGGTTGGTGACGATGGTCAGCGGCGAACTCGGCGCGATGGCGGTAATCACCGTCGGGCTCAGTTCTTCGGTGTGGTCGGCGTGTTCATCGGCCAGCACCATCGGTGTCAGCAGCAAGCCGCAAAGAACGGCCGTGGCGTGCCTGAAACGAACGCGGGATTCGTTCAGGGCAAAAGAAGCCTGGGCAGCGCCCAAACGTGTGTCAGCAGAAAACCTGGACATGACAATTTCCATCGAACAGTCGTAAACGACACGGCCGGCAGCCTATGGCTGTCTTCTAAACCGTGTGAGATCGGAGGTGGGTGTTTACGCGACGATGGGCGGTGCGCGGGTGCGGGCGCCGGGGAAGAAGGTTTGCCGGGCGTGGCCCAGGCGGGTAGCGGGAGTGCTGAAAGTGGTTGTCTGTGGACTGTCGAAAGCGACGAAGGATTGACCGCCAGTGAGCGCCGGGCAATTGAACAGCAGGCTGCAATAGCCGCATTTTTCCCAGAGTGCGTGATGGTCGGCTTTGGGCGGACAGTGCTCGGCGGCGGGTTTCGCGCCATGCTCCATGGCCTGCATGTCCATGGGCATGTCCATCGACATGCTCATGGACACTTTCATCAGCGCCGAGGCGCGTTGATCCATCGGCATCGACTGAGAAATCAGCGGGCCGATAAAGATCATCAGCATGGCGAACAGGCTGATCCAGCTGCCGCGCGTCAGGCTCATTGGCTGACGGCGGTGCACGGATGACTTGGTGCCAAGCGGGCGCATGGGCGTTTTCAACGTGGGCGATTACTGGGCGTGCATGTGCTCTTGCATGCCGTCCGGTGCCTTTTTCTGCACCGTGACATCGACCGTCACATCGCCGGATTTTTCGAAATGCATCGTCAGCGGGAAGCGCTTGCCGTCGCTCAACAGGCTGCGGTCTTTCAGCTCCAGCAGCATCACGTGATACGCCATCGGGGCGAAAGTGGCTTCGCCGCCAGCCGGAATCTCGACGGTGGGCACTTGCTGCATTTTCATCAGATCGTTTTGCATCACGTGCTCGTGCAGCTGGGCAACGCCTGCGATTGGTGAATCGACGCTCAGCAGTCGGTCGGCGGTTTTGCCGTTGTTGTGAATCACGAAATACGCTGCGACGGTGGGTGCGTTGGGCGGTAACTCTTGCGACCACGGATGGGCGATCTCAAGCTCGCCAGCCTTGTATTCGTGAGCATTGGCAAAACAGGCAGGCAGCAGCAATACAGCCAGAACGATGAGTTTGTTCAACATGGCAGTTCTCCAGAACGATTCAAAACGCAGGTCAATTGCGAGAAGGAATCACACCAGAGGGGACGCGCGGGGGTTGAGACTCGGCCATTGCTGGCGCGGTGTAGGGGTGTCGAGCGTGGCAGGCGGCAGGCTTCGATTGGCCTCGAAACGAGCGAAATACAACTGCGGCGCATGCCCCGGCAACGCCACCAATGGTGCAGAGCCCGAGCAACACCAGCAATGCTGCATGTTGGAATGATCGTCGCTCTGTGGAGCTTTCTGCTCGATATCGCCCAGGGAAATCGCCACCAGCTTGGTGCCGTTGGAAGAGCAGAAACTGCCCCACAACAATTGCTCTGCAGGCGATTTCGCCGTCTGCGCCATCGCTCCGGACATCGGCATGGCGAGCATGTTGAACAGCACTGCAAAGCAGGCGATCCAGGCAAATGCGAGCCGTTGTCGGGACATGAGGGCAGATCCGGTTGAGTGGGCAATCAGGCGCGGCTATTTAGCCTGATCAGGGGCGATAAGTAAAAAGGCCGCGTGCGGTGTGGTGTCGCAGTGCAATCAGAGAGCGCTGGCATGCAGCCGTAGGCCTAATGCTTTCATCACTTTCATGATAGTCGCGAATTCCGGGTTGCCAGTGCTGCCCAATGCTTTGTAGAGACTCTCGCGACCCAGCCCGGCATCACGGGCAATCTGTGTCATGCCTTTTGCACGAGCTATGTCGTTGAGTGCGGCACGTATGAGAACTCCGTCACCTGCATCTTCTTCAAAGCAGGCGTCCAGGTAAGCGGCCATTTCTTCTGGTGTTTTGAGAAATTCGGCGGCGTCGAATCGGGTGAATTGTTCGGCCATGACTTACTCCTCATTACCGATGTTTTGCGCCATTTGAAGAGCGCGTTTGATATCTCGCTTTTGAGTCGACTTGTCACCGCCCACCAGCAGCAGATAGACCACTGCCCCTCGACGAGTGAAATACATCCTGTAGCCGGGGCCGTAATGAACACGCATTTCATAAACAGCTTCGCCTACGGATTCGCAATCACCAAAATTACCGTGTTCGGCAGCTCGAAGCCTGGCGATAATGCGAGCTTTACCGATGATGTCTCTCAATGAGTCGAGCCAATCGGCAAACGCACGAGATCGTTCGAAGTCGATCATGTCGGATCGTATTCCTTGGGATACAAGTTGGCAAGCCACACTTTTCTCGGCCCAATGGGAGGCCTTACCCATGAGTGGCATGGGTGGTGTTGCTAGCTAGGATCAGGGGAATCGAATATAGAGTTGAAGCGCTTGCCGGGAACAGTCGGCCCTCTCCTGGAAAGTTGTCGGCAAAGTCGCAAGGTCGTGCAGGCTCAGGAAATGTCTGACACTGACAAAGCCGCCAAGACGTCATCCACCGCCCCAAATTCCCGCTCAACCCCCGGCAACACCGGCCGCTTCAACACCAGCACCGGCACTCCACGTTCCCGCGCCACTTCCAGTTTCGGCTCGGTGGCGGTGCTGCCGCTGTTTTTGCTGATCAGCACATCGATCTGCCGACGCTCGAACAGCTCGCGTTCATCCTCGATCAGAAACGGCCCACGCGCGCTGATCACTTCGCAGCGCTCGTTGCCCGGATAAACGTCCAGTGCACGCAAGGTCCAGAATTGCTCCGGCGGGATTTCGTGCAGGTGCTGCAGCGGTTCGCGTCCGAGGGTGAACAGCGGTCGCCGGAAGGGTTTGAGCGCTTCGATCAGTTCGGCCCAGTCGCTGACTTCGCGCCAGTCATCCCCGGCTTGTGGTTGCCAGGCCGGACGCCGCAAAGCCCAGCACGCAATGCCGCTCAACTTCGCGGCGGTGGCGGCGTTCTGGCTGATTTGCGCTGCGTAGGGATGGGTCGCATCCAGCAGCAGGTCAATGCCTTCATCCCGGATGAATTGCGCCAGACCTTCAGCGCCGCCATAGCCGCCAACCCGAACCTGGCAGTTCAGATCCGTCGGCACGCGACCGACACCGGCCAGGCTATAGATGTGTTCCGGGCCCAGAGTCCGGGCGATGGCCAGGGCCTCCGTGACGCCGCCGAGCAACAACACGCGCTTCATTGAAAAACTCCTGCATGGCCGACAATCCCGCCCTGGCGATCGATGGCGAACACTTCGACCTGAACCTGCGCCGGCACCACGCTGCGGGCAAAGTCTAGGGCGTGCTGGCACACCGCGTCACCGAGCGCGATCCCCGCAGCGCTGGCCATGGCCAACGCCTGCTGACTGGTATTGGCTTCGCGGATCGCCTGTTGCAGCGCCGCATCGGCACCGACCGCCGCGGCCCATTCGGCCAATTGCGGCAGGTCGATGCTTGAATGCCGACTGTGCAAATCCATGTGCCCGGCCGCCAGTTTGCTGATTTTGCCGAAGCCGCCGCACAGGCTGAGTTTAGCCACAGGCACTTTGCGCAAATGCTTGAGCACCGCGCCGACGAAGTCGCCCATTTCGATCAGGGCGATTTCCGGCAAGTCATAGACTCGGCGCATGGTGTCTTCGCTGGCGTTGCCGGTGCACGCGGCGATGTGCAGGTAACCGTTGGTTTTGGCGACGTCGATACCTTGATGGATCGAGGCGATGTAGGCCGCGCAGGAAAACGGCCGGACGATGCCGCTGGTGCCTAGGATCGACAAGCCGCCGAGAATCCCCAGCCGCGGGTTCATGGTTTTCAGCGCCAGGGCTTCGCCGTCCTCGACGTTTACCGTGACCTCGAAGCCGCCCGGGTAATCAAGCTCCTCGGCCAGCAGCGTCAGGTGCTCGCTGATCATTTTGCGCGGCACCGGGTTGATTGCCGGTTCGCCGACGTTCAGCACCAGCCCGGGCCGGGTGACGGTGCCCACGCCACGGCCGGCGCTGAAGCGAATGCCCGGCTCACTGTGCAAGCGCACTTGGGAAAAGAGCAGGGCGCCGTGGGTTACGTCCGGGTCGTCGCCGGCGTCCTTGATCGTTCCGGCTTCGGCGCCGTCGTTCATCAGTCGACAGAATTCCAGGCGCATCTGCACCCGTTTGCCTTTGGGCAGAATGATCTCGACGGCGTCCGCTTCGACGCCACTGAGCAGCAGGCGTGCCGCCGCGAGGCTGGTGGCGGTGGCGCAGCTGCCGGTGGTCAGGCCGCTGCGCAGCGGGGCGGGTTGTTCGGCGGTTTCGTCACGCATCGAGGGGTTTCGTCACGTCCAGCAGGGTAATCGGCAGCGCCTGACGCCAGGTGTCGAACTCGCCCAACGGTTGCGCCTGAGCGACGTGAATGCGGGTCAGTTCACCGCCATGCCGTTCGCGCCAGGCCATCAGGGTCACTTCGCTTTGCAGGGTGACGGCGTTGGCGATCAGCCGACCGCCGGGTTTGAGTTGCGCCCAGCAAGTGTCGAGCACGCCTTCGCGGGTGACACCGCCACCGATGAAAATTGTGTCCGGGCGTTCGAGTCCGGTCAGGGCTTGCGGCGCGCTGCCGCGAATCAGTTGCAGACCGGGGACGCCCAAGGCGTCGCGGTTGTGTTCGATCAACAACTGCCGCCCTTCATCGGCTTCGATGGCCAGCGCCCGGCAGCTCGGGTGAGCGCGCATCCATTCGATACCGATCGAACCGCTGCCGGCGCCGACATCCCACAGCAGTTCGCCGGGTGTCGGTGCGAGGCGGGCGAGGGTGATGGCGCGCACGTCGCGCTTGGTCAGTTGGCCGTCGTGCTGGAAAGCAGAGTCTGGCAACCCGGCGAGGCGCGACAGGCGAGGTGTGTTCGGTTCGGCGATGCATTCGATGGCGATCAGGTTCAGATCGGCGATCAGCGGCTCGCTCCAGTCATTGGCGACACCCTCGATACGTCGTTCGGCTTCGCCGCCCAGATGTTCCAGCACGGTGAGGCGACTCGGCCCGAAACCGCGCTCGCGCAGCAACGCCGCGATGGCTGCCGGACTCTGGCTGTCATTGCTCAACACCAGCAAGCGCACACCACTGAACACATGGGCGTTGAGTGCGGCGACGGGGCGGGCGACCACCGACAGAGTCACTACGTCCTGCAACGGCCAGCCCAGGCGAGCGGCCGCCAATGACACGGAAGACGGGGCGGGCAGGATCAGCATTTCCGCACCGGGCAGTTGCCGCGAAAGGCTGGCACCGACGCCATAGAACATCGGGTCGCCGCTGGCCAGCACACACACCGGCTCGCCACGCAGTGCCAGTAACGGTTCAAGGGAAAACGGACTCGGCCATAATTGCCGCTCGCCGCGAATGCACACCGGCAGCAAATCCAGTTGTCGCTGACCGCCAATGATCCGCGAAGCGCCCAGCAGGGCGCGACGGGCATTCTTGCCCAGGCCCTTGAAGCCGTCTTCACCGATACCTACTACTGTCAGCCAGGGTGACATCTGCCGTCCTCAAAAAAAGTCCACAAACGGACTGTTCCGACGGGCAGGCTTTTCATGCCGTCGGACAAAGCAGGCATAATACCGCGCCTTCGCCCGCGAAGCGCCTTTCCCACACAGCCGGTCGCCCCTTTGAACGAACGCCCGATGTCCACCGCCTTACGCCCCTCGGCCTGCCCGGGGTTGCTGCGTATTGTCCCGGCACTGGATGGCGGCATTTGTCGGATCAAATTGAACGGCGGCTCGATCAGCGCCGCCCAGGCTGAAGCGGTGGCCAGCGCGGCCGAGCGGTTTGCCGGGGGCGTGATCGAGGCGACCAACCGCGCCAACCTGCAGATTCGCGGGATTGGCGGCGAGCAGACGGCCTTGATCGACAGCCTGCTCGCCGCAGGATTGGGCCCGCGTACCGCGGCGGGCGACGATGTGCGCAATCTGATGCTCAGCCCGAGCGCCGGGATCGACCGGCAGATGTTGTTCGATACGCGCCCGTTGGCCGAACAGATCCTCACCAGCCTGCAAAGCCATGAGCGTTTTCACCAGTTGAGCGCCAAATTTGCCGTGCAACTCGATGGCGGCGAAAGCCTGGCGATGCTCGAACATCCTCATGACCTGTGGTTGAGCGCCGTTGAGCACGAGGGTGAGTGTGTGCTGGCCTTCGGTCTGGCGGGTTGCCCGACCCAGACTCCGTCGGGCGCGGTGCGACTGGAAAACGGCCATGCGCTGGTGATCGCGGTGCTTGAGTTGTTCCTCGATCTGGCGCGTCCCGACCAGACGCGCATGCGTCATCTGCTGGCCGAATACCCGGTGGCCGGGTTTGTCGCTCAAGTAGCCGAACGTGTGCCGCTACTGTCCATTGTGAGCGGGGCGCGCGTTACGAACTCGAATGTTCTGCATATCGGTGTTCATCCCCAGCGTGAAACCGGCCGTGTCTATGTCGGCGCGACGCCGCCTCTGGGCCGGCTCGATCCCGGCATGCTTCGGGGCGCGGCACGACTGGCCCGTGAAAGGGGCGATGGCAGTCTGCGCTTCACGCCTTGGCAAAGCCTGCTGCTGCCAGATATCCACGAAGACGACGCCGCTCAAGTTATCCACAGCCTGGAAAGTTTGCGCCTGCGCTGTTCGGCAGACGATGCCTTGGCGCATCTGATTGCCTGCACCGGTTCGGCGGGTTGCGGCAAAGGCCTGTCCGACACCAAAGGCGATGCGCTGCAACTGGCGACGTTGTTGCAACGTCAAGGCCAAGTCTTTGATGTGCATCTGTCTGGCTGCGCGCGTTCCTGCGCGGCGGCACACATCACGCCAGCGACGTTGCTGGCAGTCTCACCCGGTCACTACGACCTCTATTTTCGCGACACAGCACAGCCGGGTTTCGGCGCGCTGCACGCACGCAATCTTACTATTGAAGCGGTCGCGACCTTGCTCGACGCCCGCTCACGGAGCTCCCTTGATGCTTGATTACATCCGCGACGGTCAGGAGATCTATCGCAACTCCTTCGCGATCATTCGCGCCGAGGCCAACCTTGCGCGTATTCCGGCCGATCTGGAGAAACTCGCGGTGCGGGTGATCCACGCCTGCGGCATGGTCGAGGCCATCGACGGGCTGCAATTTTCCGAAGGCGCCGGCAAGGCCGGGCGCGATGCGTTGGCGGCTGGTGCACCGATTCTGTGCGACGCGCGGATGGTCAGCGAAGGCGTGACCCGCGCGCGTTTGCCGGCCAATAACCAAGTGATCTGCACACTGCGCGATGACAGCGTCCCGGAGCTTGCCCGCGAGTTGGGCAACACCCGTTCCGCTGCCGCGCTGGAACTGTGGCGTCCGCACCTGGAGGGCAGCGTGGTGGTGATCGGCAATGCGCCGACCGCGCTGTTTTATCTGCTGGAAATGCTCGACGCCGGCGCGCCGAAACCGGCGCTGATCCTCGGCTTCCCGGTGGGTTTCGTCGGCGCCGCCGAATCCAAGGCGATGCTCGCGGCGGACAGCCGTGGCGTGCCTTTCGTCATCATGCAAGGCCGGTTGGGCGGTAGTGCCATGGCCGCCGCCGCCGTCAACGCCCTCGCCACGGAGATTGAATGATGCAGCAACCTGGACGTTTGATTGGCCTGGGCGTCGGCCCCGGTGATCCGGAACTGATTACCGTCAAAGCCTTGCGCCTGTTGCGCGAATCTCCGGTGGTGGCGTACTTCGTCGCCAAGGGCAAGAAGGGCAACGCCTTCGGCATCATCGAAGCGCATCTGCAGGACGCACAAACCCTGCTGCCGCTGGTTTACCCGGTGACCACCGAAGCGCTGCCGGCGCCGTTGTCGTACGAACAAGTGATCAGCGATTTCTACGATGCGGCTGGCGAACAACTCGCCGCGCATCTGGACGCTGGCCGTGACGTGGCGGTGATCTGTGAAGGCGATCCGTTCTTCTACGGCTCCTACATGTACCTGCACGATCGTCTGGCCGAACGCTATGAAGCCGAAGTCGTGCCGGGCGTCTGCTCGATGCTTGGCGGTGCGTCGGTACTCGGCGCGCCGCTGGTGTATCGCAATCAGAGCCTGTCGGTGTTGTCGGGTGTGCTGCCGCACGAAGACCTCAAGCGGCGACTGGCCGATGCCGATGCGGCGGTGATCATGAAACTGGGGCGCAATTTTCCCAAGGTCCGTCAGGTGCTCGAAGAACTCGGTCTGGCGGAGCGTGCGCTGTACGTCGAGCGCGCGACCATGGCCAATCAGAAAATCGTGCCGCTGGATCAGGTCGAGCCGATGTCCTCGCCGTACTTCTCGCTGATCATCGTTCCCGGTGAAAGGTGGCAAGGCTGATGGCCCATTCCGCTCCGGCGATTGTCATTCTCGGCAATGGCAGCCTCGCGACTGCGCGCAAGATTCAGCAGGTGTATCCGGGCGCGCTGATCCATGGATTGGCCGAACGGGTCGAAGGCGCGGACCGTGTTTATCACGAGTTCGGCGCGACCCTGCGCGAACTTTATCAACAGGACACGCCGATCATCGCGCTGTGCGCCGCCGGGATTGTGATCCGCACCCTGGCGCCGTTGCTGCTGGAAAAAGGTGCCGAGCCGCCGGTGCTGGCCGTGGCCGAAGACGGTAGCGCAGTGGTGCCGCTGCTCGGCGGTCTCGGCGGGGTGAATGTCATGGCGCGCGAAATTGCCGCTGGCCTCGACGTCGCGGCGGCGATCACCACCAGCGGTGAATTGCGTTTCGGCACCTGCCTGCTCAATCCACCCAGCGGCTATGCCTTGGGCGATCTGGAGTTGGGCAAGCGCTTCGTCTCGGACTTGCTGGCTGGCGAACACGTGCGCATCGAAGGCGCTGCACCTTGGTTGGCGCAAGCACAGTTGCTGCAAGATCCTCAGGCGCATTTGTCGATCCATGTCGGCAGCGCCGAACGGACGCCGGCCGCCAATGAATTGTTGATCTACCCGCGCAGTGTGTTGTTGGCTGTCAGCGCCACGATGGCGGATTTGCCCCAGGCGATTCGCGCGGCGCTGCGTCAGGCGCGAGTCGCCGTTCAATCGCTGGCGTGCCTACTGGCGCCGGTCTCGGAGATGGCCAGCCCGGCGTTGCGCGAAGCGGCGCTTGAACTGGGGGTGCCGCTGCGTTTTGCCTCCCCCGCCAACGATGCCGGCGAGTTGGCTCGCACGGCTGTTCCCGACGCGACAATTCTCCCGATCGACGCAAACCTGGCGCTGGCGATTGCCGAACAACCGCTGGATATCGCACAGATCGGCCGCCCTCGCGGTCGGCTGGCGGTGATCGGTTTGGGCCCGGGTGCCGCGGAACTGATGGTGCCTGCGGTGAAGGCCGAACTGGCCAAAGCCACGGATGTGCTCGGTTATGAAACTTATGTACGCATGGCCGGCCCGTTTCGACCGGATCAAGTGTTGCATTGCACCGACAACCGCGAGGAGATGCAGCGTGCCCGTCACGCCTTCGAACTGGCGGCCCAAGGGCGTTCGGTGATTGTGGTCTCGTCCGGTGACCCCGGCGTGTTCGCCATGGCCGCCGCGGTGCTCGAAGCCTTGCACGAGTCGAGTGAGCCGGCCTGGCACAGCGTCGATCTGGAGATTCTGCCGGGGGTTTCTGCTTCGCTGGCGACCGCCGCTCAGGCCGGTGCACCGCTGGGGCATGACTTCTGCGTGATGTCGCTGTCGGACAACCTCAAGCCGTGGTCGATCATCGAGAAGCGTCTGGACCTGGCCGCCGAAGCCGATCTGGCGCTGGCTTTCTATAACCCGATATCCCGTTCTCGGCCGTGGCAGTTAGGCCGTGCTCTGGAAATCGTTGCACAGCACCGTACGCCGCAAACCCCGGTGGTTCTGGGCCGTGATATCGGCCGGCCCGGCCAGACGCTGCGGGTCACCACACTCGGTGAGCTCACGCCTGAGCAAGTGGACATGCGCACCATGGTGCTGATCGGCTCGTCCACCACCTGCGTGTTCCCCCGCGCCGAAGGTGGCGACTGGGTCTACACACCGCGTTGGTATGGCAACAAACCCCTCTGCTGAACCCTGGCGGCCCGTTCGGGCCGCCTTCATCACCTGAATCCCGCTATTTTCCCGATTGTTACGGCATTTGTGCGTGTAAGCCTGTTCGGTCATTTGAGTGGGATTGGGTTGTCTGTCCAGGAAGAACTTTGATCCTGCTTTGTAGGAAGTTTTACTTTGATGCCGGTGTTTTTCAGGTGTGACAACTCATAACTTAAGACGGCTGTTACAAGGTCCGGCTATGGCGAGCTTTTTCAGGGCTTTAATGTGTATGTCATTAGTAAGCGAGGCTGTGTGCGTTAAGTCTGTAACAGTGGATGTGCTGTTTGCCCTGTAATTAATTGAATTCCTTGTTGGTTGAGCAGTGTTTGGATGGTGGGTTAGTTTGGTTTCGGGTTTTTTGGTGTTAGTTGGTTTTAGAGCGTTTATATGGCGTTCTCTCGATATTAAGTGATGTCGGCGTTCGTCCAGGAACGGCGGCGCCTTTTTGTATTGTTGCAAATCGGTGGAATGCACGACTGTCTGAGTGCGCGTGTGGAATCATCATTGTCTAGAGTCGATCCCGGCTATTTATATACGATAAATGGAAGTGTTGTTTATGAGTGAATCCAAGTTCTCGATTGCGGATGGCTATGTCGATTTTGTGGAGCTGTTCAATCGGGAGGACCTTGAGCAGGCCTTAATATCGTACAAAGGTACCGATCAATATGATGCAGTGTTTCGATATTACTTTGGTTGTTTCAATGTGCCGGATTCTTCCCGGTTGTTGGAGCCGTTAGGGCTGCTCAAGCAAGCGTTGGGGGCCCTGGAAGGAGGTGCTCGGCGCCGTCGCGCGGCAGAGGCGGAAGCGCCCATGAGTCCTGGTGTCGCCGGGGGGCCTGATTTGGCGGATATCTGCAACAGAGTGGAGGATTTCGAGACGCGCCTGCACAACAGTCTCGAACAGCTGAAAATACCCGCCACCGAGGTGCCGAAAAATCTGCATTTTGTCTGGCTTGGGGGTGGTGTCGGGGAGATTCAGCGCGATTACATCAACATTTGGAAGCAGGTGATGGTCGCAGAGGGTTATAACCTCAATCTCTGGTACGACAGCGACGCGCTGCTGGCCTATGAAACCAACCGGATCATTGTCGAAGCCGCCAAGGCCGATGCCATGCTCAATGGCGGGCAAACCAGTACCGATGCAAATGAATTGGGCGACCGCTATGAAGAGCGCGCCATCGTTCTGAAGCAGCAAATGTACGCGCACATTACGAAGGCCGTAGAAAGCGGCAGCAGCGCGGATGCTGCCAGAATCGATTTACTGGTTCGAGCCTATGGCCAGGACGAGGCGCGCCTGAGTGCCTTGAAAAGCAGTAACCGACTCAGCCTCTTGGCATTGGTCGAAGGTGGTCTGGCACTGCGCGATTTGGCTGTCGCTGAGGCACCGCTGCATTTGGAGGATATCTACGAGCGCGAGATCAGTCTGCGAGGCAATTTTGCGGCGGCTTCCGATGTCGTTCGTGTCGAGGCCCTGATTGCCGAGGGTGGCAGTTATGCCGATGTCGATAATCTGCCGCCGTTGCTGGAAAAACTGGGCGAGGTGGATATCCGTGCATTCAAGACTGACGCGCGTCTGGGCGTGCTGCAGTTGATGCTCGACCGCAATCCCGAGTGGATGCCCGGCCGTCAGGCATTGCGCGGTAGGTACACCAATTATTTTGAGCAGATCCCGCTGGAGCATCGCGAAGCACTCGAGCGCTTCGCTGAAAGCCAACCTGAATTGAACCGCGTTTTTCGTCCCCCGGTAGAACGTCTGGTTCAACCGGATGGTCTACGAGCCGTCGCCGAACAAAGTAGCCTGAGCAACGCTTTCCTGATGGCCCATCCCGGGTCAGCGATGCTCAAAACCGTGCGTGAGCGTTTCAGGCTCAATTATGAAATTGTCGATGCCACGGCCCGCTTGGCCGATGAGAAAAATGTTGCCCTCACTGATGCCGAGGCCATGAGTGGCCTTGCGAAAGAGGCCGCGACGCAGGTTTTCGGTACTCTACACAACCTGCCAATGGAAAAAGAACTGGCGGTGTCTTTTCTGGTTCAGGCGGCCGCAACCTACTACAGCGACGGCATCCGCCCCCAGAGCGAGGTGACAATCTATCTGACCGGTCCTGCGGCCATGCGCGAGGGCATGATGGACTACGAAAGGACGCATTTTACGTCGCGAACCGCCGAAGCATGGCGAGCGGAGGTTGCAATCCCGGCCATTGCCACCGTCAACCGGGCGACTGAAGAGGAGCTCGATCACTCTTGGAAAGAGAATGAAAGTGACACCGGACAATGGTTGAGCAACGAGGTAAGTCGTTGGCAAGAGGGGCAATTCAAAGCCCGTTACGCGGGCGATCTGGCACAGTTGCTCAAATACCGCACCATTGATTTCGAAGAAGGCTGGCCGGTGATCGAGGGGCGTCATGTAGTGTCCACCGACCTGTTGCAGCATCTGGCCGATGAGTTGGGTGAACCGTTCATGCGCATGATGAATAGTGGCCATTGCGGAGCAGTGACTTTCGACAAGGCTGTCCGACTGAGCTTTGATGAGCGTCAGTTGATCCTCGCGCAAAGTGCTAGTACATGGCCTCCTGGATTGTTGAGCGATCCGCAGACGCAACAGCTATCGATCGATGAACTCCTGAGCCGACTCGCCAAGGGCACGGTCAGAGCCGATCAGGTGAGCCCCTTGCAGCGCCTGCTGCTGGCAGCCTTGATCGGCGCACCGGCCGTGGATAACCAGAGCTTCGACGCGGCTCGCCCGCAACTGGAGAATCTCGCCAATAGCCTCGGCAAGCTGGGGACGGCGGGTCGCTACGCGATGATCGAACACGCACTGTACCAACGCCAGGCTCCGGCGTTTCTGGCCGGGCTTGCCAGTCCTGCCGATCATCCGCCAGCCCATTCCGAAACCGCCCTGGGGCTGAAAAAAGATGCGCTGGAGCAACCATTGACTTTGCGTCAATGGGGCAAGCACGTCGCCAGAATCCAGCAGGTGGCGAAACTTGAATTCCGTGATCAGGTTGCCGAGCGCGTCGGGGTTGTTATGGGCGGCTTTGAAGCGGGCACCATCAAGCTTGTACCGCAAGATTTAATGCTTCAGGGCACAGGGGACGCGTTGGGTGGACGTTGTTATCCACTGGCCTTGGTGATGGCAGCTGCGTTGTCGGAGGGAAAGGCGGCGACCAATACCCTGCGCGAGCGATTCTATTTGGGGGTTTTGGAGCCTGAGACAAGCGATTCAGCAATTTTTCTACACAGTCTGGAAGCGTTGCGTGGCGTGCAAATCAGCGAGGTGGGCAGCGCGCTGGCGCGCTCGGATCTGAATCAGGTCGTCGACATTCTGAGCACCAGAACAATCACCAGTACGTTGATGCTCAACTCCGATAATCACTCCATGCTCGTGGCCAAAACCATTGAGGGCGAACACAGCACCTATCACTTTTACGATCCGAATTTCGGTGTTTTAGAGTTCGATCAACCGGCCGCGTTCAGACTGGCACTGGAGCAGTTCTTCCTTGAACAGAAGATGGCCGGACCCTACGCAGCCTATGGCGATACGGCGCATCCGACCTTCGATCTGATCGAGCTGGAAGGCGCGCGGGTGTCGGAGGTGGCATTGCCTGGCGCAATTCGGGTCTCGCAACTACTGCAACCCGGCACGTTGCCGGGAGAGTCGCAACGCCCGGTCAGGCAGCGTCTGGCCAGTGCCCGCGGACAATCGTTGATGAGTAATTCTCGTCTGGGCAGTTGTCTGTTGGCGCTGGACAGTCATTGGTGGGGTCAACAGATCGAGCAAGTGACGACCCGTCTCCGGCAGCAGAATCAGCTGGCACCACAGCTTGTGCCGTTGTTCGAAACCCTGGAGGTCATGCCGGACGGGGCGTACCGGATGAGCCTGATCGACCCTGCAAACCCTGAGCACGTGGTACGAGTCATCACCGACGACCATCGACTCTTGCGCATTAAAAACTACCTCTCGGAACGTTTTGCAGCCTTGGCCAACAAATCATCCGTCCCGGGGGATCCCGTCGATCCCACTGATGTGGGTAGCGTTCACACCCTGAACGCCGGCTTCGCCATTCAAGCGCTGATGAATGCGCTGAGGGGACAGGAAGGGCCGGACAAATCCCTGACAATGGCTGTCCGGTTGCACGCCTATGTCAATTACGCGCAATTGGTGCATGGCAACGTGGTCGATGTAGCGGGCCTGGTGGGTCTGGTCCGGCAGGCACTGGCTGAAGAGAAGTTGATTGCCCGTACCGTCGCCCCAGTGGTCAAAGCCGCTGTGGGGCCGAGCGTGGGCGAAGCGACCGGCGGACTGTTGCAACTGGCGAATGTCGGGTTCGACATTTATCAATTGGCGACTGCGGAAAATGATGTCGAGCGAGCCCAGTTCGGGACGCAATTGGCTTTCGACTCGGCGAGTCTGGTGTTGTCGGTGGGCGCTTACGCTGCCGGTGCCACAATCGCCGGGGCGTTTCTGGGCGGGGCAGCCGTGATTCTGGGGGGGCTGGCAGTGGGATTGGCGGCAGTGGTCAAGGGCTTCGCCACCATTGCCGAAGAAGCCAAACAGGTCGGGCTGTTTTTCGATGAAATCGAGAAGGCTCATCGTCAAGGCTATCGATTCGACGGCGCTTTAGCGGCGTGGGTACCGCACTCATCGCTGATCGTCCAGGCGCTGGATCTGGCCGCCGGCAAACTGCTGCTCGACAGCCCAAAACTGTACCCGCTGCGCGACCATTTCGGGGTACCGACCTTTGACGACGATTACGAGCGGGCGATCAACATCCGTCGGGAACTGAATCTGCCTAGCCAGATAAAATTCACTCCGCCCACCGGGCAGATCATCGTGCTGCCCTGCACACCACAAACCTGTTACAGCTACGAGTACAAGGCGTTGCCCTTCGCCACGCTGCGCCATGACACCGGGTTCGACACGGCCCGGCGCCTGGAGAAAAAGAAAACGGACGGCGGATGGCTGTTCCTGTTTTCCTTCTATTCGTTTCCGAGTGAGTACATTCTTTATCGCCTGTTCCCGGTCTATACGCCGACAGTGATCGATGTGCTGCTCGATGCCGTCGAGCGCTCGCTGGTGATACCCGTTCTACCGCCGGCATGGCACGGGAAAGTCGCCTATCGGATTCAGGGCGCCGGCAAGCAATGTGCATTGGTGCTCAATCCCGGGGTGAGTCTGACACTTGAGTCACCCAGCATTACTACTTCCCGATGGGTGCTGGAGGCGTCGTGGGCCAACGAGAGCGATGTTGTTCTGGAGGGGGCGGCGGGCCTGCAGATCGGTACCGTCAAGGTGGAGTTCAAGGGCCGAGGTCTTCATGACGTCCTGATCCGGATCGCCAACAATCAGCTGTTCCAGCTTGATCGCGGAAAACGGCAGATGAACCTCGTCCAGCAGGATGTACCTTCGGGCATGGATCGGCAGACGTTGCAGGAACATTTCAAGGGACTGGCTCAGGAGCATCGTTTGGTGATGCCGTATACGCCGGTTCATCACTATCTGATTCCGTTCGAGAAACCGAGTGAGCCCCGTCACACCACCGCCTGGTACGACGCGAAGGAGGAACGCTTCCTGTACATCCGCAGCAAGGATGTACTCGCCGCTGATGAAGCGCTGCTAGGAGCGGTGGCTGGCGGCTACGGCTATTTCTACGAACCGCAGGGTTTCGTGATTTGGCAAGTCGACGCGGTCACCGGATTGCTCAGTTATCGTTATCGGATACTGCCTAAAGACACGGGAGCCACCATCAAGAGCATTGAGGCGGACGCGCAGGGGGTGATTCATGTCGTACAGGAAATTGCTCGCGAAGATCAGACCAGCGATGTGCTGGTGTACGTGATCCATGACGGGCAACTGCTGCTGAGTTCGGTCACCCGCGACATGGATCCGGGGCTGGAATCAGTCTTCAGTGCCAGCGACACACTGGCTGACTGGTCGCAGGTTCTTGGCAGCTATTACGTTCTTAGGCCTGTTATTGACGATGATGACGTTTCCAACGTCGACTGGCAGCCGGCGCCCTTTGTTTCGGTCTGCTGGAAGTTCGAAGCGAACGCGCGGGACATGGCCTGGGTTCGCGACAGTGACCATCTGATCATCCGTCCCTCTCCACGGCGCCACCGCGGGCGCGGCTGGGCCGATTCGATCAAGAACATGACTGATTTGACGTTGCTCACACCAGCGGACGGCAGCGATGTGTTTGTCATCTACGACAGGCTCAGGCAGCAGCTGTGCCGTAAGCAACGCACCCTGGTGGCGGGCAAAGGACAGTGGTCCGAAACATGGCAACAGCCTGCGAAGCTGGAGAATGTCGCTGCAGTCGAAGGCGGGTACCTGGCGCTGACGTCGGAGGGCCTGTTCTTCAATCTGACTCCCCAGGGGTACCTGACGCTGGGAGGTCTTGGCGAGTTGTGGTTCAAGGATCGGATGCACTGGTGGTCCGCATTGGAACCGCTTGCCCGCCAATACGTGGCCGAGCGTTTTGCCCTGGTCGGCCTGAGCAACTTCAACGATAACGCGAAGTTGTGCGCCTGGTACGTCGGCAATCGATTGTTGCTGGCTGATCTGGGCCATGGAAAAGAAGTGCGCCTGCTCGGCGTTACCCCTGATAGCGAGGCGGCCTGGTTATTCGATGTTTCGAGCGGCGAAGTCTATCGTCAGGCGTTCATCGATCCGCAGCGGCTGGAACCTGCATTCGGCCAAGGCTCGCGATTGCTGCGTGCTGATGCGTTACCCGCCGCCGAGCGTGAATGGGCGCCTTGGCAGTTCGCCGAGGTGACGGTTGAGGGAGCCGGACTGCGCGGTACGACACTTGAAGGCGTGGTACTCAAGCTGCGCTATCAAGAACCGGCATTGCTCACCGGCGTCACCCATGAGTGGGTCATGTCTCAGGAGGGGCGAGCGCACGATAGCCTCAAACAATTGGTGGACAGCCAACCTCATGAGGCGCTGCTGTCGGTAGAGGACGTTGGCAGTCTGATATGGTTCGTAGTCGATACCGAACGTGTAATTCGGGTGGCAAAAGCTGCCATTCCAGAGTCCTTTGAGCTACTGGGAACGCAACAGCAAACCAACGTATTGCTTCATGAAGACAAGAGTGGACTGCTGCTGACTTATCCGGGCATGGGGCATGCCGGGCCACTCAGTTATGTCTGGCGTAATGCCGAGGTACTGGTCATTGAAGGCCAGATGAAGATTGGCGATGTTCTGCCACTGATGCCCGACGACGTCACGACCCTGATTCTGCGCATGGGGCAAGGTGCGGTCAGTTACCTATTGTCGAAGGCTGCCTGGCTGAGGCTCGAGTTGGTCATCCTCGACTGCCGGCATTCGCTGGGCAATGCGCAAACGATTCCCGGCAAGTTGATCTGGGAGCTGGATAGTCCTGAAAAACTGTTGCTGAGCATCGTTCAGGAACACTTGGTGATCATTGACCCGGACAGCGGGCACAGCGTGATTTTTCGTGAAGTGTATGCGACGGATGTCACCTTGCGCGGCGAAGCTTTGCTCGGGTTCGAAGGGCATCGACCTTATGCCGTTTCGACACTGGTGCAGAGGCTGGTCGCTCGGCAGAGCATGCATGACAGTGCAACGCTGGGAGAACTTCTAACCGCATCGACTGCTGAGCTGGAAAGCAGCTTGGTGGGATAGTCTTGAGCTCGCACCGATAAAGAAGGCCGCGAAAGATTCTGTTCGCGGCCTTTTACTTTCGTCAGTGACTTCAGGGAACCAGATAACCCTTCACCCCGGTAAAAATAATCTGCGCCGCCAATGCGCAAACAAACAACCCCATCAACCGACTGACAATCTGCAAGCCCTGATCGCCGAGAATCCGTTCTATCCGGTTGGACAAGTAAAGCACCACGCCGACCGTGAAACTGGCCAGGGCAATACTGAGAATGGCCGTCAGCTTGTCATCCCAATGGGGCTGGCTGACGCCCATCACTAACAGAGCACCGATGGTGCCAGGGCCGACGGTCAATGGAATGGTCAGCGGGACGATGGTTACATCCTGCTGCATGTTGTCGGTCTGCACCGCCGATTTGCCTTGAGCCATGCCCAGCGCCGAGATGAACAGCACACTGCCGGCGCCGATGCGGAAGGCGTCCACGGTGATGCCGAAGACATTGAAAATCACCCGCCCGAACAGGTACAGCAAGACGCTGGAAACCAGGGTGGCGGTTGCCACTTTCCAGGCCAGGCGTCGCTGCTCCTTGCGCGAATAACCGCGGGTCAGGCTGATGAAACAGGACAACACGAAGAACGGGCTGTAGAGCACCAGCATCTTCAAGTAAACGCTGAACAACACGTGGAGCATGATTTCGGCTCGCGGCAGGAAAGGGTCGAACCGGAGTCTATCAGTCGTCCAATTACCTGTCGGCATTTGATTGAAAACAGCTGATTTTTTGTTTTATTCAATCTGAAGTTTCGTTTTTGCATTAGTTGTTTTTGTTTGATGGTTTATAAGTGTTGTGGTTTTTTTATGTGGCGTTACAAGTTTGGCGTTGTGGTGTTTTGGGTGTTTGGGTAATGTTGTTTTGCAAGTTATGGAGTGACTTGCTTAATTTAACTAAGGAGGAATTTATGAGTGTAAATATGATCGATAGTGCTACTGTTGCTGCCTGTGTAAGGCGTCTGGAAAGTTACGAAATTGATGAAGTGCCAGTTGTACGTTCTCGTGCATTTGCTGCAAGTGGGATTGTTGTTGAGGAGCCTTCGAAGGGGGCTGTCGTTGGCGAAGGCATTTTGTCCTTCGTAGGCAACCTGTCCGAGCAAAATCAAGTAGATGCGATGCACTCCTTTCTTTTTGCCAGCCTTGTTGCGAATAAGCAATTTCCTTACGAGTATCAGGGCAAGGAATGGTACTACAAGTTTTTCGAAGTTATGACCTCCGCCGGTTGGCTGACGAGCCAAAAATATTACAACGACATTGAAATTAGCGGAAATACCGTTCGGATGGACCAGTTGGTACTGGAAATCCTTGGCTCGGTGGTCGCTGGCCTCGCTATACCAGGCACTGCTTCTGCACTGATGCTGAAGGTTGCCGGTGATGCCATTACCGCCTTGAAAAAGAAAGAAACGGCTTTAACGCTGTATGAACGGAATTTGTTGGAACATGGCGTAGGCGGTATGGCTGCAGGAACCTGTACCGAAGTCAATGGTGAGGTAACCCTGGCACTAGGGACTGTACGTTTTATTCGCAAAAATACAGCAACCCAAGTCCTGTTCATGGATTGGGATAGTCGTGATGTGCAGCTGTATAAAGGTGAATCTGTTTTCAGAAAGGTTCCTTATATCGCTGACCAAACCCGAGACCTGATTCGGACAAAACTTGGGACGAATGCAGTCAGTAAAATCGAAGGCTACGAGATCTGATCTCGCGCGTTCGATGGGGTGGCCGCGTGTCGGCTACCCTTCTTTCTATCATCGAAGGAATTCTACATGGCAAGGGAATATTCGGTATTTGTTAATGCCGCTGCTATCGTTTTATTGCCGAGCAATCCCGTGGAGTCAGCAACTAACGACCTGATGAATTCAGTCCTGCTTGCACAACTGGTCGCCAATAAGCGTGCCGAAGCCACGAGCGCGGTCGATTGGTATGAGACCTATGTGGGGGTGCTGGGTGATTTCTGGTTAACGAGCGCCAGAAGCAGGCAAGATATCCAGCCGGGAAAAGACGATACCGCTTCACCGCTTGAATGGATCGCTGCGGTGCTGGCAAGTAGCACTGAGGATGAGGCGCGGCTGGTGACGGCGTTGTTGAAGGGTGTCGCACGGCTATCCGATTCTTTGCCCGCGATGGGTTTACTGCGCAAGCATGTGCAAAAAGAGTCCGATGATGAACCGGCAGAAATCTCCTTGCAGTCCAAGCCTGTTCGCTTGGTCGTGATCGTGGCCCAAGACAACGCTTCGATGACCAGCGTCTGCCTCCAATTCAAAACACGGCAAATGCTTGACCCCAATCCCTGGGGGCAGCGCTTCCATGTCGAGGATATGGAGGGCTGCGTTTCGGCCCATTTTTTCAATGCGCACCTGTCCGAGACATTGTACGCGCCCGCCCGTGAAGCGGTCGCCCGCAAGGTTGAGGGCGTTTTGAGCGACAACATCGTGGATATCACGGAGGCCATCGATGCTTTGGCCTTTCTGCCCACTGAGGAGGCTGACTCATGACGAGTTCTGTTCCACAGGCTGCGGTGGTAGGCGGCAGTGTCGTTGCGTTTGCCGCCGGTCTGCCCGAGTCACACAGGGAAGATGTTTACCTGAGTACGATCTACGCGCAAAGGGCCACCCGGGCTGCCTACAACGACGGTTTGTCGGGCGACTGGTTCGACTACTATTGCAAGACGCTCAAATTCATCGGCTGGGACGTGCCGCGTCCGGAAGGGCTAGCGCCCGTTCAAGGCGGGTCGATGGGGGAGGCTGCGTCGCAACATATTGCGACCCGTCTTGGTGAGGCTTTTTCCGACCCGACCAATCGTGCTCTGGCAGCGCTGGAGCGCAATACACAGGCGCTTGAACTATTTGAGTCGACGAGCCTTTCGCAGGATGCAGGCTTCTTTCAGATGATTCCTTGCGTACAGAAAGACGCTCACCGGGTCGAAATGGGGATCTATCACCGTCAATTCCAGCTTCGTCGAGAGATGTCGCGATTTCTGTTCATCAATCAAGATGATCTGATGCAAAGCAGTACAGAGCAGATGTCTGTCATTACATTCAATACGCTCTACTACGCGCAGTTCCGGGACAAAGTGAAAAAATCGGTGTTGTCCCAGGCGATCAAGGATCTGAGCGCTCTGGAAATCTGAACGCTTGTCTGTCTTCCAGAAAGCAACTACTCAGAATGTTGAGGCTGTGCGAGCTTGCTGATCACGCTGGGCAACCCAATGCTCGATCAGGTCGCGCAACTGCGACAGCTCGACCGGTTTGGCCATGTGCCCGTCCATGCCGGCCTGGCGCGCGCGCTCTTTGTGTTCGGCGAGGATGTGTGCGGTCAACGCCACCACGGGGGTGCGAATCCGCTGGTTGCCGACTTCCCAGGCACGTAGCTGCTGGGTGGCGGAGAAACCGTCGAGGATCGGCATTTCACAGTCCATCAGCACCAGGTCGTAGCGCTGTGCCTTCATCGCCATCAGGGCTTCTTCGCCATTGCTGGCGGTGTCCGGTTGCAGGTTGAGCTTGCCCAGCATGCCGCGTATGACCTTGGTCGAAATGCTGTTGTCTTCGGCCACCAGGATGCGGAAATCGCTGGGCACCTTGACCGGAAGGGTAGGGCCGGTGGGCAGCTGCTGCGAGACAGGCAAGCCTTTGTTGCGCTGGTTCAGCTCGTCCGCCAGGGTGGTCTTGAGTGTATAGCCGGCCACCGGTTTGGCGAGAATGCGCTTGATCCCGGAATTGCGCGCGATGATCTTACTCGGGGCGTTGCTGATGCCGGTGAGCATGATCAGCAGAATGTCATGGTTCAGGCTCGGGTCTTCCTTGATCTTGGCGGCCAGTTGCATGCCGGTCATGCCGGGCATGTTCTGGTCCAGCAGGACCACGTCGAAGTAATCGCGCAGATGGGCCTTGGTGCGCAGCAGCGCCAGGGCCTCCTTGCCGGATGGCACGGCGCTGACATTCAAGCCCCAGGCGCTGCACTGCTGCACCAGCACCTTGCGGCAGGTGTCGTTATCGTCCACGACCAGTACGCGTGCGCCTTGCAGCGGGCTGTCCAGGTCCGACGTCGGATGTTCGAGACGGTCCGGGTCCAGTGGCAGGGTCAGCCATAAAGTGCTGCCCTGGTTGGCTCCGCTCTTGATGCCGAATTCACCCTGCATCAAACGGATCAGCTGACGGGCGATGACCAGCCCAAGATTGCCCCCCAGGCTGGTGGCCGAGAGAAAGTGCTTGCTGTGCAGTTCGGCATGCATCAACGCGTCGCGTTCTTCCGCCTCCATGGGCTGGCCGCTGTCCTGCACGGCGATGCGCAGCCGCGGTTTGGCGCTGCGTTCATCCAGAGCGACGACGATCAGGATCTCGCCTTCGTCGGTTTTCTTCAGGGCGTTTTCCAGCAGGCTCAACAGGGTCTGGCGCAGGCGTGTCGGATCTCCGCTGATGACGCGTGGTACCTGCGGCTGGATAAAGCTGATCAGCTCGACGTTCTGCTGTTCGGCCTTGGCGCGGAAGATGCTCAGGCAGTCTTCGATCAGGGCGTTGAGGTCGAACTGCACGTCGTCCAGTTCGATCTGCCCGGACTCGAGTTTGGAGATGTCGAGAATTTCGTTGATCAGTGTCAGCAGCTCGTTGCCGGCGCTGTGGATGGTCTGCACATAGTCGCGCTGCTTGACCGACAGCGGTGTGCCCAGCAGAAGTTCGGTCATGCCCAGCACGCCATTCATCGGTGTGCGGATTTCATGGCTGATCTTCGCCAGAAACTCGGCTTTGGCGTTGATCTCGGCGTTGCTGGCGGCCAGATCGCGACTGACGCTGAAACGGTCTTCGGTGATGCTGCGCTGTCGCTCGCCCAAGGCAATACTCATCAGCAGGCCACTTATACAGATAAACACCAGCAGAATAATGATCAGGCCTTGCGGAGCGACAAGGGTCAGCCCCTGCAGCGCCGGCAGGATAATCAATGTGCCGAGGTTGAATACCACCATGGCCGCCACGAACAGGCGCGCCGGACGATAACCTTTTTGCCAGTGATGGGTGCCGACGAACAACATACTCAGGCCGGCCAGGGCAACCAGCGCGTAGGTGATGAGGTTCAGCGGCAACGTGTTGACGAACAACAACAGCAGGCCGCAGGCCACGATGAACAGGATATCCCCCAGCAGCAGCTTGTTCAGCGGATGTGGGCCGAGCGGGGCGAAGAAACGGTACGCGAACATCAGGCCGCAAGGCGCGGTCATTAGCAAGGCGAGATAGGCACCGGGTGTTTGCACGGCGGACCAGTTCGGCAACCATGGCCGGGCCAGGTTCAGAAGCAACACCAGGCTGAGCATCAGCAGCCCTTCGCACGCTGCCAGCCAGAGGCTGCTGCGCGAGCGGGTGTAAATGTAACGGGTCAGGTTATGCAGGATCAGCATCCCGAGGCAGCCAAAGAGCAGGCCGTAGATCAGCGTCAGGTTCTGAGTGGCCGCGGTCATGACCGCCGATTGCAGGGTGATGTAAGGCCGCAACTGGTGTTCGGAGACCAGCCGCAGATAGACGTCGAGGGTTTTGTCGCTTTGTGGCAGCGGCAACATGAAGTCGCTGCTGGGGAGGGGGCGCTTGGTCTGGAGCTGCCCGGTACCGGTATTCAATTGATCGATCAGTTGGTCGCCGTCGAGCACATACAGATTGAGGTGCGACAGGTCCGGTGCGAACACTCGCAGCAACTGTTCGTGCTTGCCGGGCGCGAGCCTGAAACGCAGCCATAGCGCACCCTCGGGCGCGGCCGCGGTGAGGCGCTCGAGTTCAATGGGGCTGAATTGATTGGTGTAGCGGCTGGAGCGGATGTCGCTCAGCTGCAGGTCGCCTTGTTCGTCGAGCAATACCGCCCAGCCACTGCCTTGCGCGGCTTGGGCCGGGAGCATGCAGAGCAAGGTCAGCAGAGTGACGGTGAAGCCTATGGCAATCCTGAGCCAGCGCACGGCGAAATCCCTTCGTAGGTTAATGCCAAAGTATAACTATGCGCGGCGCCGGAATAGTCAGGCAAGGGCCGCAAGCCCTTGCCTGGCCGAATGGATGGCTTATTCCTGATTTTCGCCACGCTCGCGGGCAATGGCGCGGTAGCCAATGTCCTTGCGGTAGAAGCAGCCTTCCCAGTCGATTTTAGCTGCCAGTTTGTAAGCTTGCTGCTGGGCTGCATCGACGCTGGTGCCCATGGCGGTTGCGCACAGCACCCGACCACCGGCGGTCACAACCTGACCGTCCTTGAGCGCAGTACCGGCATGGAAGACTTTGCCTTCCAGTGTCGCGGCTGCATCCAGGCCGTTGATCGCAACGCCTTTGGCGTAGTCACCCGGATAACCGCCAGCGGCCAATACGATGCCGACGCTCGGACGTGGATCCCATTGTGCTTCGACCTTGTCCAGCGCTTGCGCCAGGGCGGCTTCGACCAGCAACACCAGGCTCGACTGCAAACGCAGCATCACCGGTTGGGTCTCAGGATCGCCGAAACGGCAGTTGAACTCGATAACTTTTGGGTTACCCGCCTTGTCGATCATCAGGCCGGCATAGAGGAAGCCGGTGTAGACGTTACCTTCCTCGGCCATGCCACGCACGGTCGGCCAGATCACCAGGTCCATGACCCGCTGATGGACTTCGGCCGTGACGACCGGGGCCGGGGAGTAAGCGCCCATGCCACCGGTGTTCGGGCCGGTGTCGCCGTCGCCGACGCGTTTGTGGTCCTGGCTGGTGGCCATTGGCAATACGTTCTTGCCGTCGACCATGACAATGAAGCTGGCTTCTTCGCCGTCCAGGAACTCTTCGATCACCACACGGGAGCCGGCATCGCCAAACGCGTTGCCTGCGAGCATGTCGCGCACCGCGTCTTCGGCTTCGCCCAGGGTCATGGCGACGATCACACCTTTACCGGCGGCCAGGCCATCGGCCTTGATCACGATCGGTGCGCCTTTTTCACGCAGATAAGCCAGGGCCGGCTCGATCTCGGTGAAGTTCTGGTAGTCGGCGGTCGGGATCTTGTGGCGCGCCAGGAAGTCTTTGGTGAAGGCTTTCGAACCTTCCAGCTGAGCAGCGCCAGCGGTCGGGCCGAAGCAATCCAGGCCACGGGAGCGGAACAGATCGACGACACCGGCGACCAGCGGCACTTCCGGACCGACGATGGTGAGGGAAACGTTTTTCTCCGCGAAATCTGCAAGCTGCTCGAGGGCGAGCACGTCGATGGCGACATTCTCGCACTTGGCTTCAATGGCGGTGCCGGCGTTGCCCGGGGCAACGAAAACTTTCTGCACGCGCGGATCCTGAGCCACTTTCCAGGCCAGGGCGTGTTCACGGCCACCGCTGCCAATGATCAAAACATTCATTTCAAAAACCTCGGATGACGCTAATTCTGTTTTTAGAACCTAAAGCGCTTCACGCTGTAGGAGGTCGCAATGAAGTCGGTAGATGCAAGGCTGAGTCGACCTCGATGAGCGGAGTTGCCTTTTGGCAATGAGCATCATCGAGGTCGGCTCCAACGCAGCAGATGCCGGCTTCAGTGCGGCCGTCGTCTAGTTAGTGACGGAAGTGGCGCATGCCGGTGAACACCATCGCGATACCGGCTTCGTCGGCAGCAGCTATCACTTCGTTATCACGCATCGAGCCGCCTGGCTGGATCACCGCAGTGATGCCGACCTTGGCCGCATTGTCCAGACCATCGCGGAACGGGAAAAAGGCGTCGGAGGCCATCACCGAGCCTGCTACCTGCAACCCGGCGTGCTCAGCCTTGATCGCCGCAATACGAGCGGAGTTCACGCGGCTCATCTGGCCGGCGCCGACACCAATGGTCTGACGGTTCTTGGCGTAGACGATGGCGTTGGATTTAACGTACTTGGCGACTTTCCAGGCGAAGATCAGGTCGTTGATTTCCTGCTCGGTCGGGGCGCGCTTGGTCACGACTTTCAGGTCTTCGCTGCCAATCATGCCGATGTCGCGGCTTTGCACCAGCAAACCGCCATTGACGCGTTTGTAGTCCCAGGCCGGAGCGCGATCAGCCGACCACTCGCCGCAGGCCAGCAGGCGTACGTTGGCTTTTGCAGCCACGATGGCGCGGGCTTCTGCGCTGACGGACGGGGCGATGATCACTTCGACGAACTGACGCTCGACGATGGCCTTGGCGGTTTCAGCATCCAGTTCGCGGTTGAACGCGATGATGCCGCCGAACGCCGATTCGGTGTCGGTGGCGTAGGCCAGTTCGTAGGCCTGACGAATGCCGCCTTCCGCGTCCGGGCTCACGGCCACGCCGCACGGGTTGGCGTGCTTGACGATCACGCAGGCCGGTTTGACGAAGCTCTTCACACATTCCAGCGCGGCGTCGGTGTCGGCCACGTTGTTGTACGACAGCTCTTTGCCTTGCAGTTGGGTTGCCGTGGCGATGCCAACTTCGGCAGGCTTGGCTTCAACGTAGAACGCCGCGCTCTGGTGCGGGTTCTCGCCGTAGCGCATTTCCTGCGCCTTGACGAACTGGCTGTTGAAGGTGCGCGGGAATTCGCTGCGGCCTTCAGTGCTGAGGGTGTCAGCCGCCTGGTTCACGGTGCCCATGTAGTTGGCGATCATGCCGTCATAGGCGGCGGTGTGTTCGAAGGCCTTGAGCATCAGGTCGAAACGCTGAGCGTAGGTCAGGCCGCCGGCCTTGAGGCTTTCCAGGACGTTGGCGTAATCGCTGGCATTCACCACGATAGCCACGTCTTTGTGGTTCTTGGCTGCCGAACGGACCATGGTCGGACCGCCGATGTCGATGTTTTCGATGGCGGTCGGCAGGTCGCAGCCTGGCTTGTTGATGGTGGCTTCGAACGGGTACAGGTTGACCGCTACCAGATCGATCGGCTTGATGCCGTGCTCGTTCATGATGGCGTCGTCGATACCGCGACGACCGAGGATTCCGCCGTGGATTTTCGGGTGCAGGGTTTTCACCCGACCGTCCATCATTTCTGCGAAGCCGGTGTAATCCGCGACTTCCACTGCGGCAACGCCGTTGTCGCGCAGCAGCTTGAACGTCCCGCCGGTGGAGAGGATCTCGACGCCCAGGGCTTCGAGCTCCTTGGCGAATTCAAGGATCCCGGTCTTGTCGGAAACGCTGATTAAAGCGCGGCGGATCGGCAGGCGGGTAGTCTGGTCGGTCATTTCAATTTCCATCAAAAGCAAAGGAGTCAGCAAAAAAGGCGACCGGTTTTACGCGGGCGCCTTTCTGGTTTGATTGAATGCTTACAGCAAATCGTACTGCTTTAGTTTCTTGCGCAGGGTGCCCCGGTTCAGCCCGAGCAGCTCGCTGGCCTTGGTCTGGTTGCCCTTCACGTAGTTCATCACGCACTCGAGCAGGGGAGCCTCGACTTCGGAGAGCACCAGGTTGTACACATCCGTGACGGCAGCGCCCTCAAGGTGGGCGAAATAATTGTGCAGCGCCTTCTCGACACTCCCGCGAAGGGTCTGACCTTCTTCGCTCGGTGTGTTGAGGTGCTGTTTCAAATTCACGTTGTCGCTCACGGGTGTTGTTCCACTCACTAAAGTCTCGGTCATCATCGTCATGCGGCCACCCCTTCTCCGTCCCCTGTCAGGCTCTTGTAACGTTCGGCGAAGAAGGCCCGAACGTAGGCGCATTGTGCTTCCGTATCTTCCAAACGATTGAAGTGGGCGCGGAACTCCCTGGCGCCCGGTAAGGTTGCGAGATACCAGCCCACATGCTTGCGAGCTATGCGCACGCCCATGACGTCGCCATAGAAGGCATGCAGCGCAGCCAGATGCTCAAGCAGAATACGTTCCACCTCGATCAGTTCCGGTGCCGGGAGTTTTTCGCCGGTACGCAGATAATGGTCGATTTCACGAAAAATCCATGGCTGCCCCTGGGCAGCCCGACCCACCAACAGGCCATCGGCACCGGTCGCGTCGAGCACGTACCGGGCTTTCTCTGGCGAATCGATATCGCCATTGGCGAAGACCGGAATCGACACCGCCTGCTTGATCGCGGCAATGGTGTCGTACTCGGCTTCACCGGTATACAGATCGGCACGGGTGCGGCCATGTACCGCCAACGCCGTAATGCCTGCCTGTTCGGCGATCTTCGCCACGGTCAGGCCGTTCTTGTTCGCCCGGTCCCAGCCGGTGCGGATCTTCAGGGTGACCGGCACATCGACCGCAGCCACCACGGCCTGCAGGATCTCGGTCACCAATGCTTCATCTTTCAACAGGGCGGAGCCGGCGGCCTTGTTGCAGACCTTCTTCGCCGGACAGCCCATGTTGATATCAATAATCTGTGCGCCCAGTTCGACGTTGGCCCGGGCCGCATCCGCCAGCATCTGCGCATCTCCGCCGGCGATCTGTACCGAGCGGGGCTCGGGATCACCTTCGTGGATCATGCGCATCCGCGATTTGCGGGTGTTCCACAAGCTCATGTCGCTGGTGACCATTTCCGAGACTACAAGGCCCGCGCCCAGTCGCTTGCACAGCTGACGAAAGGGCTGATCGGTGACACCCGCCATGGGGGCGAGAATCAAGCCGTTGTGCAATGTATATGGACCGATGCGTACCGCCGACATAGGACTTCCCTGTTGTGGGGCCGGATCATGAGAGTTCGAAAAAGGGTTGGCATGATACCCGCTCTCGATGACTGGATAAAGGCTGAATTGGATAAAATCTGAACAGTTAATTCGTTATCGCCAGCGGTTTGGTTGGAACGGTCAAAGTCAGAAAACTGCCGTCAAGCCTGTAACACTCGAGCGTTTCACTCGGGGGAATGGAAGCTCAGGCTGTAGTTCACCGCTTTGGGGCCAGGATCGAGAATGTCCAGCGCGATGTGGATCGGCGTTTGCGGCGGCATTTCCGCGAGGCCTTCGAGGTCGCCGCTGAGATACTCGCCGGGCTTGAAGCGACGGCTGGCGATCAGGTGGCCGTTGAGGTCGGCAAAGCGCAGTTCCAGCAACGGGAAGGGCTGGGAGAAGGGCGCACGGTTGTAGATGATGGCATCGACCACCAGCGCACCATTGAAGTCCGGGTGGCTGCGGACCACCAGGTTGCTGCTTTTGACTTTCGCGATGTCGACCTTGGACGGTACGGTGCAGCCGATCTGCGGACACAGTTGCTGGAACCACGGACGGTACTGGTCCTGGCGCGCCAGTTCGTCGAAGTGGTAGGCGACGTATTGGCCAGCGAGGCCGGCGGCGGCGAGCAGGATCAGCAGCAGCCAGAAAAAGCGCCGACCCCAGGGGGAGCGACGTTTTTTCCAATCCAGTTGCAACGGGTCGTCGGTCAGGTCCTCCAACACTTCCGCGCGCAGGGCCGGTCCGCTGCGTTCGCGTCGCTTGCGCAGGGGCTCGACCGAGGGCAGGTCGTCGTCGACTCCATCGGGAGTCGCCGACAGGCTGCCAAAGGGGATCGGGGCGTCGAGCGGGTCGTGCAGGCGCAGCTGTTGGATCTCGGGTTCGTCGTCCAGATCCGCGGGCTCCAGCGACAGCGAAGGCTCGGTGCGCGATTGTTTGCTCGGCTCGATCGTCGGTTCTGGCGTGGGCGCATCGACCACTTGTGCGCGATCGGCGGCCGATTCACTGAAGAGACTGTCGGACCAGGGCTCCTGGTCGTGCTCGGTGGTATCGCGGCGAGCGCTGAGGCTGTCTTCGCGGGGCCGAGTGAATTCCGTTGTGGGCTGGATTTCCCGCTGTTCAAGCCGGGCGAGCTCTTCGTCCAGATCCAGGCTGTCCAGATCCATTTCTGCGGCGGTCCATTGCTTTTGGCTGATGGCTCGCTGCATGGGCGGTTCGACGGCCGCCGGTGCAACCGGTTTGACCGTCTCCTTGCCGGCCCGCTGCTCGAGTAACTGCTTGGCGGCGTTGAACACCTGCAAGCAAGAGCCGCAGCGAACCACTCCGCGGGCCACGCTCAACTGAGCATGGCTGACGCGGAAGCTGGTTTGGCAATGCGGGCACTGGGTGACGAAGCTGTCGGTCATGCGGCAATCCGGTTTATGCAGGCGCTCATTCTAGCGCCGACGGCCAGTAATGCGTACCCAGCCGTCGCGATTGGCAATCGGGTCCAGATCGAAGTCCTGAGCGTAGGCGGCGGCGACTTCTTCACCTTGTTCGGCGAGGATGCCCGACAGCGCCAAGCGACCGCCCGGCTTGACCAGGCTGGACAGCTGCGTCGCCAGCGAAACCAGCGGGCCGGCAAGAATATTGGCCACTAGCACGTCGGCCTGAACCTGTGGCAGGTCTTGCGGCAGATACAGCGGGAAGAGTTCGTCGGCAATGTTGTTGCGACCGGCATTGTCGCGGGAGGCTTCCAGCGCTTGCACGTCGATGTCGGTGCCGACGGCTTGCTTGGCGCCCAGCAACAGCGCGGCAATCGCCAGAATCCCCGAGCCGCAACCGAAGTCGAGCACGTTGCAATCTTTCAGGTCCTGACCGTCGAGCCATTCCAGGCACAGTGCGGTGGTCGGGTGAGTGCCGGTGCCGAACGCCAGGCCCGGGTCCAGCAGCAGGTTCACCGCGTCCGGCTCAGGCGCGGCGTGCCAGCTCGGGACGATCCACAGGCGCTGACCGAAGCGCATCGGCTGGAAACCGTCCATCCAGCTGCGTTCCCAGTCCTGGTCTTCAATCACTTCGCTGTGATGCTCGGGCAGCGGGCTGCCGGTCAGCAGCTCGAGGTGGGCCAGTACGCTGGCGGCTTCGGTGCCACCTTCGAACAAGGCCAGCAGGTGAGTGTGCGACCACAGCGGGGTGGTATTGAGTTCCGGTTCGAAGATCGGCTGATCTTCGGCGTCCATGAAAGTCACCGACACGGCGCCCACTTCAAGGAACGCGTCTTCGTAGGTTTCGGCTTGTTCTGGGCTGATGGCGAGACGGACTTGCAGCCAAGGCATGGCGGGCACCTTTGAAAAATATAGATTGCAGCCTAGCGGGCTGCGAGAAGCGCGCAAGTTTACGCGAGCGCGAGGCAGAAGACGACCGGGTAGGCTGAGTTCGGAGTTGAACGAATAACCTGTGGCGAGGGAGCTTGCTCCCGCTGGAGCGCGAAGCGGTCCCAAAATGGCCGAACCGGATCTGTCTGATACCGCGCAGTTGAATGGTCTTGCGGTCGCTGCGCAACCGAGCGGGAGCAAGCTCCCTCGCCACTAGGGTTTTGCGTGCAGCCAATATCCAGAAACAACAAAGCCGCTCGAAAGCGGCTTTGTTGGTATGGATCACAGCTTAGTGCTTTTCGCCAGCCAGCTTGTGTTCCAGGTAGTGGATGTTGACTCCGCCTTCGCAGAAGCCAGCATCACGGACCAGATCGCGGTGCAGCGGGATGTTGGTCTTGATCCCGTCGACAACGATTTCGTCCAGCGCATTGCGCATGCGCGCCATGGCTTCGTCACGGGTTGCGCCGTAGGTGATCAGCTTGCCGATCAACGAATCGTAGTTCGGCGGAACGGCATAGCCACTGTACAGGTGCGAATCGACGCGAACGCCGTTGCCGCCTGGAGCGTGGAAATGCTTGACCGTGCCTGGGCTAGGCATGAAGGTTTTCGGGTCTTCGGCGTTGATCCGGCATTCCAGCGCGTGACCGCGGATAACGACGTCATCCTGGGTGTACGACAGCTTGTTGCCGGCGGCGATGCTGAGCATCTCCTTGACGATGTCGATGCCGGTGACCATTTCCGAAACCGGGTGCTCTACCTGGACACGAGTATTCATCTCGATGAAGTAGAAGTGGCCGTTTTCGTACAGGAACTCGAAAGTGCCAGCGCCACGATAGCCAATGTCGATGCACGCCTTGACGCAGCGGGCAAGGACTTCCTCGCGCGCGTTCTCGTCGATGCCCGGTGCCGGCGCTTCTTCGAGAACCTTCTGGTGACGACGTTGCAGCGAGCAATCGCGGTCGCCCAAATGGATCGCATGGCCTTGGCCATCGGAAAGCACCTGAACTTCCACGTGACGTGGGTTGGTCAGGAATTTTTCCAGATAGACCATCGGGTTGCCGAACGCTGCGCCCGCTTCGGAGCGGGTCAGTTTCGCCGAAGAGATCAGGTCTTCTTCCTTGTGAACTACGCGCATGCCACGACCACCACCGCCGCCAGCGGCTTTGATGATCACCGGATAACCGACTTCGCGACCGATGCGCAGAGCGGTTTCTTCGTCTTCAGGCAGTGGGCCGTCGGAACCCGGAACGGTTGGAACGCCTGCGGCGATCATGGCGTGCTTGGCCGATACCTTGTCGCCCATCAGGCGAATGGTGTCGGCTTTCGGGCCAATGAACGCGAAGCCGGAGTTCTCGACCTGTTCGGCAAAGTCGGCGTTTTCCGCAAGGAAACCGTAGCCTGGGTGAATGGCGGTAGCGCCGGTCACTTCAGCCGCGGCGATGATGGCCGGAATGTGCAGGTAAGAGTGCGCGGCCGATGCCGGACCGATGCAGACGGATTCGTCTGCCAGGCCCAGGTGCATCAGCTCTTTGTCGGCCTTGGAGTAAACGGCGACAGTCTTGATGCCCATCTCTTTGCAGGCACGCAGAATCCGCAGGGCGATCTCACCGCGGTTGGCGATCAGAACTTTTTCCAACTTCGCAGTCATCAAAGTTTCTCCGCGGTTCAAACGATGGTGAACAGCGGTTGGTCGTACTCAACCGGCTGGCCGTCTTCGACGAGGATGGATTCGATCACACCGCTGGCTTCAGCTTCGATGTGGTTCATCATCTTCATGGCTTCGACGATGCACAGAGTGTCGCCTTTTTTCACGGTCTGGCCGACTTCAACGAAGGACGGCGAGGACGGCGAAGATTTGCGATAGAAAGTACCGACCATCGGCGAACGGGCAACGTTGCCGTTCAGCACAGGCGCAGCCGGAGCTGCAGGAGCAGCGGCGGCAACCGGAGCAGCAGCGACAGGCGCAGGCGCCGGAGCATGCATAGGAGCGGGAGCGTAGTACTGCTGAGCCGGCGTCTTGCTGTGACGGCTGATGCGTACGGACTCTTCGCCTTCCTTGATCTCGAGCTCGTCGATACCGGACTCTTCCAGCAATTCGATCAGTTTCTTAACTTTACGGATATCCATGAATCATCAACTCCCAAGGGTCGGTCAGGGGCTTAACGCTTGTTGTTCAAGCTGTTGCCTGTCTTTCAAGCTGCTCTAGGGCGGCCTCCAGGGCCAGTCGATAACCGCTGGCGCCAAGGCCGCAGATCACTCCCACCGCAACGTCGGAGAAGTAAGAGTGATGGCGGAAAGGTTCGCGTTTGTGCACGTTAGACAAATGCACTTCGATGAATGGGATGCTCACTGCCAGCAGCGCGTCACGTAATGCGACACTTGTATGCGTAAAAGCTGCTGGATTGATCAGAATGAAGTCCACACCTTCGCCGCGAGCAGCGTGGATGCGATCGATCAATTCGTACTCGGCGTTGCTTTGCAGGTAGAGCAAATGGTGGCCGGCATTGCGCGCCCGCTGTTCCAGATCCTGATTGATCTGCGCCAGCGTCGTTGCACCGTAGACACCCGGTTCCCGGGTGCCGAGCAGGTTCAGGTTGGGGCCGTGTAAAACCAATAGGGTCGCCATCTGCTGCTCCTTTGTCATCTGTATGCAATTGTCAGAACCCGGCGACTATGCCGCAAAGCCTTTGTGACTGTCCAGTTCTATGCAATAGCCAGCACGATGGCCGATGTTTACGCGAAATATGTGACTGGGTCATTAAATCCGGTCATTTGCTTTCGCAACACGTTCGGCGAAGTTTTTCGCGCTGATCTCGCCGATCACCCGCACATCGGCACGTTCGACGCCATCTTTGCCAAAAAACATCAGTGCCGGAGGACCGAACAGCTTGTAGCGGTCAAGCAGGGCGCGTTGTTCGGCGTTGCTGGCGGTGATGTCGAAACGGATCAATCGATAGCCTTTGAGGCGTTCGACGACATTGGCATCGTTGAGGACTTCGTGTTCGATGACTTTGCAGCTGATGCACCAGTCGGCGTACCAGTCGAGCAGCAGCGGCGTGCCGGAGGATTTGGCTTCGGCGAGCACACGGTCCAGTTCGGCGGGCGTGGTGATGGTTTGCCAGTTGCCGACGATTTGCGGTTGACCTTTGTCGGCGACATTGCGCGGCTGGCCAATAGGGTTGAACGGATCGGTCTGGCCGGTGAAGGCGCCGTACCAACAGGCCAGGGCATAAAACAACAGGAACATCCCGAGCAATTGTCCCAGGCGTTTTCTAGGCGGTTTATAGACGAATTCCAGTGCGCCCATAAACAACCCGACGCCACCGGCGAGCAAGCCGATCAGCAACAAGGTGATCTGGCCCGGCAATACCCGGCTGAGCAAAGCGATCGCCAGCCCCAGTAGCAGCACCCCAATCGCGTTTTTTACGTAGATCAGCCAAGGCCCGCTTTTCGGCAGCCAGGCCGCGCCGCCGGTCGCTACCAGCAACAGCGGCGCACCCATGCCCAGGCCGAGCATGAACAATTTCAATCCTCCGCCCAAAGCATCGCCGCTGGCGCTGATATACAGCAGCGCGCCGGCCAGTGGTGCCGATACACAAGGCGAAACCAGCAGGCTCGACACCACGCCCAGCACCGCCGCGCCCCACAGTGAGCCACCTTCGGTACGCCCGGCAATCCGGTCCAGGCGGCTGCTGATGGCGTAGGGCAGTTTCAGTTCGAAGACGCCAAACATGGCCAGGGCAAACACTGCGAAAAACATCGCGAACGGCACCAGCACCCAGGCCGACTGCAAGCGTGCCTGAAGATTGAGCTGTGCGCCGAACATTCCCATCAACGCCCCGAGCAACGCGAAACAAAGAGCCATCGGCAGTACGTAGGCCAGCGACAGATTAAAGCCGCGTAAACCACCGACCTGCCCGCGCAGGACCACCCCGGAGAGGATCGGCAGCATCGGCAGTACGCAGGGGGTGAAGGTCAGGCCAACGCCGGCGAGGAAAAACAGCGCCACTTCGCGCCAGCTCCAGGATGTGGTCGCGGCGCCACTGCCATCAATATTCAGGCGTTCGGTCTCGGGCGGGTAACACAGGCCTTTGTCGGCGCAGCCCTGATAGGTGACGACCAGCGTAAAGGCGCGGGAATCAGTGCGCGGCAGTTCTATATCGAGAATGCCGTGGTAAACCTCGACATCGCCGAAGAACTCATCGTGCTTTTGTTCGCCCTTGGGCAGTTGCGCCGTGCCAAGGCCAATGTCAGCCGGTTCGGCGCGAAACTGGAAGCGATGGCGGTAGAGGTAGTAACCCTCGGTGGCGACGAAGCGCAGTTTGATCGATTGCGGCGTGCTTTCTACCAGGCTCAACTGAAAGGCTTCGCGCACCGGCAGGAAATCAGCGCTGTTATTGATCGAACCCAAGGTGGAACTGGGCCGACTGTCCAGCAAGCCGGCGGCAGAGGCCGGCAGGGCGAGCACTAAAAACAGCAGGCAGAGCAAACGGCGCATGACAATCTCGCGTATCGAAAGTGTGGGCATGATAGCGGACAGTGGCGGGGTGTGCAGGACGGGGCATCTTTTGGTGGTTGTTCTGACGCCATCGCGGGCAAGCCCGCTCCCACAAGGACAGCGCATACCCTGTGGGAGTGGGCTTGCTCGCGAAAGCGGTTTGTCAGACGCGGAAAGCCTGAACGGCTGTATGCAACCGTCCACCCAGCACCAACAAATTCTCCCCCTGTTCACGCCCCTCGCCGATGCGCAGTAAGTTATCCCCACCCAATTGGTGAATCCGCTCACTGTGATCGCGGATTTCGCTGACCGCGCCACTCTGCTGGGCGGTGACATCGGCGATGCGCACGGCGGTGTGGGAAATGGTCTGGATCGCCCCGACGATTTTATCCAGCGCACCGTCAGCCGCCTGAGCCTGATTGGCCGTGGCTTCGGCGTGTTCGACCTGGGCGCGCATGCCTTCGACCGATTGCCGCGCGGCGGTTTGCAGACCGGCGATCAGCGTCTGGATCTCGGCCGTGGCCCCGGCGGTGCGTTGCGCCAGTGAGCGAACCTCTTCGGCAACTACCGCAAACCCTCGGCCCATTTCTCCGGCGCGGGCCGCTTCGATGGCGGCGTTCAGGGCGAGCAGGTTGGTCTGGTCGGCAATCGAGCGAATCACCGTCAGCACGCCGCCGATGGTCGCCGACTCTTCGGCCAGATGTTCGATCATCTGCGCGTTGCCTTGCACTTCACCCACCAGCGCATGCAGCCCGGTGAGGCTCAGGCCGATCACTTTCTGACCGTGTTCCACCGCCAGTCCCGCATGACGACTGGCATCGGCAGCCTGACTGGCGTCACCGGCGACTTGTTGAATCGTCGCCTCAAGTTCCCCGAGAGAGTCGCGGATCAGCGCGGTGTCGCCAGCCTGATGCTCGGCGCCACTGTGCAGGTTATTGCTCAATTCGGCCAGCGTTCGGCTGCTGCCGGCGACTTGCTCGGCGTTGAGGCGAATGGTGCCTACCAAGTCGACCAGATAGGCGCGCAAGCGATTGAGCGAGGCTTGAATGTCATGCAGTTCGCGGTTGGTCGCGCCCAGTTGAATGTCGCGACTGAAGTCACCTTCAGCCCAGGTCGACAGCGCCGGGGCGAGGTTGGTCAGGGTTCGGGCCAGGCGTCGCTGCAAGGTGTCGATGAGCAATGCGATCAGCAGGATCAGCCCGATCATCACCCCTTGCATCAACCGCACTTCGCTCTGGATCTGCCCGTGCTGGGCACGCACCACCGGTTCCAGCCCGGCGATGGACTGCTGCACGGCGGCGATTTTCACGTGCGTCGCGGTGCTGAGGTCGGCGCGTTTCTGAATCTGTTCGCGAGTGCGCGCCAGTTCCGAAGGGTAGCGGGTGAGCAGGCTGTTGAGTTCACGCTTGAGGCCGACACCGGCATCTTCGGCGACGGTTTTCTCGGTGTTCTCCAGGCCCATCATCGCGGCGAAATCATCGGTGTTCGATTCACTGCTGGCGGTCACACCAAGCAGCGGTAAAGCGTCCAGTTGCTCGGCTTGAGTGCGGATGTTGGCGACCTCGCGTTCGACATCGGCGGCCAGTTCGCTACGACCACTACTGACCAGTTTGTTCCGAGCCAAGGAGAGTTTGCCCAAGTGCTGGGAGGCCACGAGCAAGGGCGTCAGGTACGCCGCGTTGCCGCTGGCGTATTGGCTGAGCTGATCGAGGCTGGCGCCAAGTTCGCGTTCGGCTTGCAGCAGCAGTGCTTGCGGATCGCCCGCGAGTTTGCCGGCAGCCAACAGGTCGGTTTTGCTGAATTCAGCCAGGTTCGACAGGCTCGGACGCAAGGTGTCGGCCAATGCCGGTGGCAACTCACCGAGTTCCTTTTGCAAGGCGTCGATGGCTTGGCTGGCGCTGCTCAGGCGCAGGGCATCACCGCTGGCCAGGTAATCCTCGACGTTGCGTGCCACTTCATTTTGAAACTGCTGAGACAGTCCCAGATAACGCTCCATCAATAGATAGGGGCGTTCCAGCGCTTTTTGCGACCACCAGAGCGTGGCGCCAAGGGCCACGCACACGGCGACCAAAAGGAGGGTATTGAGATTGGTCAACAGCTTCAGGCGCATCATGGTCTACCAACGGCAGAATGGTAAGTGCCTGAAGTTATTGCGTTTCTGTTACAGAGTTATGACCGAATGGGTCGATTCAGATGAAAAAGTGGCACTTTGCTTTGATTCCCGCGCGGCTTGTACGCGGTTACGTCCGGCGTTCTTCGCACGGTACAGCGCCTCGTCCGCCTGGCTGGCCATCAGCAGGCTGTCAGAGTCTTCGCGCAATTCGACGACGCCGGCGCTGAAGGTGCACCAGAGGTCCTGCGGCTGAGCGGGGTAGTGAATTTCGGCAAAGCGCTGACGGATTTCATCGAGCACCTTGTAGGCTGATTCGATATCAGTGTCCGGCATGACAATGGCGAACTCTTCACCGCCGTAACGGCCGATGAAATCGGTCTTGCGCAACCGTTGCTTGAGGAACAGCGCCAGGCTCTTGATCACCCGGTCGCCCATGGGATGGCCGTGGCTGTCGTTGACCCGTTTGAAGTGGTCGATATCGAGCATCGCAAAGCTCAGCGGCTTGCTTTCGCGACGGGCGCGGAATGAACAATCTTCAAGCAATTGCAGAATATGGGTGTGGTTGTACAAGCCGGTCAGGCTGTCGCGCACCATCCGTGCTTTCAGATTGCGCGCTCGTGCCGCGCGGTTGCGCACGGTGGTGATCAGGTGCCGTGGCTTGATCGGCTTGGTCAGGAAATCGTCGCCGCCCTCACTCATGGCATCGAGTTGCTTGTCCAGGTCGTCTTCGGCCGACAGATAAATGATCGGCACGCTGACATAGCGGTCGTTATGCCGGATCACCTTGGCCAGCTCAGTACCGGTGCAGGCCGGCATGTACATGTCGAGGATGATCAGGTCCGGCTGGAAATCCGCCAGTTCGGCCATGGCCTGGATCGGTTCGATCAAGGTTCGCGTGACGATCCCGACGCTGTTGAGCAGGCGTTCGGTGTGCAAGGCCTGGGCGCGGGAGTCGTCAATGATCAGCACTTTATAAGGTTCGTATTGGGCGACGCAGGTCAGGACTTCGATCTTTTCCAGCAGGCTTGAAGCTTCGAGAGTGCCGGTGAGAAATTCCTGGCCGCCGGCGCGCACAGCGGCGAGGCGGGTCGGGGTATCGGTTTCGTGCAGGCTGAAAAACAACAGCGGCAAGGGCTGGTCGAGGCCTTCCTGGGCTTCGGCCGCCAGTTTCAGGCCGATGCCGGCGCCACTGAAATCGACGTCCATGACAATCGCCGCCGGCAACCGCTCGACCATCGAGGAGCGGAATGCGGCGACACTGTCGAGGGATTGAGCGCTGAGCCCGAAGAATTCCAGTTGCTTGGCCAGCCGCTCGGCCCGGTCGTGATCCTGCAACATCACGTAGATCGGTTTGCGCAGCGGCGGCAGAAAGGTCTGTTCGAGCTGATCGCCATGGCGCAAGCCGGTGCGGGACAGGCGCTGCATCAGGCGATTGAGGTCAGTGATCAGTCCGCTGCTCAGGCGTCCGCGGTTGGCGTCGACCGCTTCCAGCGACTGGCCGATGTGGCGCGCCAACTGGGTATGTTCCGGTTGTTGGAAACGTTCGGCAAAGCGCAGCAGGCGCAGATTGGCCTCACTCAGTTCCGACAAGTCGGTGGTGGACCATTCGTTGCGTTGCAGGCGTTGCCATATCTCAAGAATTTGACGTGCCTGATGAATTACCCGCTGGGCAAAGTGGTGCTTGAGGCGCTCACGGCTGGGGTCTTCTGGCTCGGTCATATCCTGACTACTAGTTAGGGTGCATGCTGAGATCGACTGGTGGCTCTATGCTAGCACCTCTTTTCGATTGCATGAGTGTCGTACGTCAATAATCTGCAAGGCGACTTCATTCAGTTTATGACCGGCCGGTCTTGTTTTTCCGGTCGATGTACACATGAGCCAGCGTATAGGCTGTTTCTGGACGTTTCCCGCTTGTTTCAGAGGAACTTCCTAGCCTCCGGCATACGTCGTCTGTCAGGGATTTCTGATTTTTCATTGGCATGATTCGGGCGGCGTTTACGACTGTTAGGGTTCAGGGATTCCCTTAGACGCTCGTCCGCAAACCATGACCCAGTGTTTCAAAGAACACCCCATCGATGATTTACGCCTGAATCACAACAGCACGCCCGTAGCTGACTGTGAATGCAAAGAAGTGCGGCTTTATGGCAGCAAGACCCTGGTTACGGATGTGCCGATCCTTACTTGTTCATGCCTCTGGCGTACCTATCAGCGTGAGGCAGAAAAAATCGTCGCACCGGATGGTGTATTGATTGTCGACCCGGTAGAGCGCAACCGCGCGATCAATGCCGCTTACGCCCGATTGTGGCTGCATGACCGGCGCTTCCAGTGGGCAGGGTTAGCGGCCTTCGCCTCGAAGCAGGTTGGTTGCGGACTGCTCCATGCGGCGGACAGCATTGATCTTATTCGCGATGAGTATGAAGCGCGGCAACGTTTGCGGGACAGTCGCCGTGAGTCAGGGATTTTGACTCCGGACAGGATGACCGAACAGGCAGACGCGTTGCGTGACTATAAAGAAGCCGATGCGCGCAATCCTGTTCCCTCTGTGGATTTCCGTTCCGCAGGAGAGGACTTGTCATTGGTGCAGCAACAATTCCGACATGTGTACGACATGATGGCGATGGGGAATACCACGCTGTTTCTGGATATTTTTCCGTTGCATGAGTTTTATGCGAAGCGTGGGTTTAAAGAGTTTAAGCAGTGCCTTGAAGCGCGTGAAGGAATTTTTGGACATCCAAAATGGCCGGTGCTTTGGCCGGTGGGGGAGGAAAAGCTCCGTTTTGGACGAAGATATTCACAAATTATGCAAGCCTTCGAGGCAATAGAGACTGGGAATATTGTCGACAGCGTGGAGTATTTGGCCTGGCACGAACAGCGCAATATTCTCCAGCCTGCGATTTACCAGGATCAACAATTGGTTGCTTTGCTGCGTGGCAATCATGCCTCTTACGTGACCGGTTTACCTTCGGGCGTCGCCCAGGCTATCGAGCTGACTCTGACCAGCCAATGCCAGCGTGTTGAGGACGGCCGCACCATTGGTTTCAGCAACAACCCGCTGGCGGACTTGTCGGATATCAATCAGCGAATGCCTTTCGTACTTCGGGCAGCGGCACGTTTTGACGAAATGTTGCAGAACGCCAACCGGTCGGCGTTGGAGCAATCAATTCGAGAGATCGCCGCCGGCAGCCAGTCATGATCATATCGTCGAGAGCGGTCCGCAGTTGGCGGCTGGCATTGCTGATTATTTTGAGCGTGCTCGCTGTGCGTTGGGCGACCGAAGCACTCTCGGATGATCCGGAAGTCGCTCTGGAAATGGGTGGGACGTATGAAGATATGCGTAGTAACTCCTCCGCTTCCTTTAGTCCGTTGATACGCGGGCACGTCTGGTTCGGCATTCCCAAGACCGATGCACGGTTGCGATTTATCGACCCGCTATATGGATTCGTTACGCCTCTGGCGCGTTTTTTCACCGTTGCGTTTAACGACAATGTCATCGAGGACGTTCGCATGTCCCCGCAGATCGAGCCGCTGCTGATCGATGACGCCCTCAAGATTGTTCTAGGCCTGCAAGAGCAATGGCGCGCAAGAGGCTGGGTGGCGACGGGGCTGTGTAATAACCCCACGATCGCCGATACCCCTGAATGGCGTGCATTCCTGAGGAAAGGTATTCGAGAAGGCCGGTCTTTTTGGCAGGCTGGCGACAAATATGAGGCAATGCTGCTGCTGGGTCGCTTCGAGGACTATAGAAATCCGACTGAAGAACGCTACCTCATCACTTTAGAACTCTCCAAGCCCTGGCTGTCCTTCGATGCAATCGAAGCCCGGTATCCGTGCGACGAACCCCATCACTTTCCTGCCCCTCAACTCAACTGAAAAGGAGTCCATCCATGCCAACCCCCGCCTTCATGACCCTCCAAGGAGAACGACAAGGCCTGATCAGCGCAGGTGCCTTCACCGAGGCATCGGTGGGCAACATCTACCAGCTGGGTCGTGAGGACCAGATCATGATTCAGGCCCTCAGCCATGGCATTTTCGTGCCCAAAGGGGTGGGTGCGGGGCGTCGGATGCACAAACCCTTGGTCATCACCAAGGCAATCGACAAGGCATCACCGCTGATCAACATCGCTCTGTGTTCCGGGGAGTTGCTCAGCAAGTGCCGCGTCGAGTGGTATCGCACCTCGGCTCACGGAACGCAGGAGCATTTCTACACGATGGAGCTTGAAGACGCGGTGATCATCGGCGCCGAAGTGCTGATGCCGCATTGCCAGGATCCCGCTACTGCTTACCTCACTCAGCTGGAAAAGGTCCACTTCAGTTACCGACGGATCTATTGGCGGCATGAGATCAGCCGAACCATGGGCTCTGACGAATGGGGCGCCGAGGCGCAAGTATGAGGCTGGTCAATGAAATGCATCTGTCCACGTGGGAGCGCCAACATGCATATTCCAGTGAGCAAGCACTGGATCACGTGCGCCAGGCGTTGCTCGATCGGCAATCCATCGAAGGCCTAGACGAGTTGCGTACGGGCCTGCTGATTGATATCGACAGCGAGGTGCTGGAGCAACTCGAGATTGGCGAATGGTGGCTGATCCGGGCGGAGGCCGACTTTGGCGACTGGCCGATACCGGTTCGTGTATTCGATCAGACGGTCATCGAGTTGATGAAAAATCCGCCGGTTCAGCCATCGCGATCACCGAGAATCTTCCGCCTCGTCGATAGCGTAACGGCCGAGCCGCTGACGCAGCAGCATTACATCGCGACCGTGGACGGGCAGGCTGCCCAGAGAAAAACCGACGGCGAAGGCATCGCCCATCTTTTTGCGTCGGCCGAGGTGCGGCAGATTTCAATGGAGGTCATGGCGTTTAGCGCGGGCAGGGATGCTTAAGTTCATTGGCAACGGTTGCCGCAGGTTCGGGCGGTAATTTTCGGGATAAGCCCAACGGCAGGTGCCGGTCAAAGGCACGTTGTTGTATGGTTGTGGTCGAACCGATGAACTCAAGTGATTGAAAGGATACCGCCATGCTGGACTGGAAGAACCGCACAGGCAGCGCGCCTGAGCGTGCCGCTGAACCGAAATCGGCCACCCGCAGTTATTTTGGCGGCCTGTTGTTCAGCCGGGCGCTGGCCACTTTGATTGTTCTTTACCTGTTGGTGGCGATTGCGTTGGGCTGGTACTGGAGCCAGGAGCCGGCGCTGTTCCCGGTTCAGCAGAATGCCCAAATGGCGGCCGAGAAAGAAGGCAAGCAGATGGTTGTCGGGTACACCACGGTGGAAACCCTCAAGTCCGTCGCCGGCACCCTGCTGACCAAGCCGGGCGGTTATATTTCCAACGACCGTTTCCCGCCGGGGCTGTGGATGGATAATACGCCGAGCTGGGAATATGGCGTGCTGGTCCAGGTCCGCGACCTGAGTCGTGCGCTGCGTAAAGACTTCGCCCGATCGCAGTCGCAGTCCACCGAAGACGCCGATCTGGCCAAGGCCGAGCCGCGTTTCAACTTCGACAACAAAAGCTGGGTGCTGCCATCCAGTGAGTCCGAGTATCAGGAAGGCATCAATTCCCTGAGCCGTTATCAGGCGCGCCTGTCCGATCCAAGTCAGAAAAGCGCGCTGTTCTATGCCCGCGCCGACAACCTGAATAACTGGTTGGGCGATGTCGGTACCCGTTTGGGGTCGCTGTCGCAGCGGCTGTCGGCCAGCGTCGGCCGGGTCAAGCTCAACACCGCACTGAAAACCGAAGTCCTGGCCCCGGGTCAGGTGCCACAGGTCGACGAAGAAATCGTCGAGACCCCGTGGCTGCAGATCGATAACGTGTTCTACGAAGCCCGTGGTCAGGCTTGGGCGTTGTCCCACCTGCTGCGTGCTATCGAAGTCGATTTCGCCGATGTGCTGGCGAAGAAGAACGCCACGGTCAGCGTGCGCCAGATCATTCGTGAGCTGGAAGCCTCGCAAGAACCGGTCTGGAGCCCGATGATCCTCAACGGCAGCGGCTTCGGTGTGTTGGCCAACCACTCGCTGGTCATGGCCAATTACATCTCCCGGGCCAACGCCGCGGTGATCGATTTGCGTCAACTGCTCAATCAGGGCTGAGTCATGGTCGATAGCTCCGTTGATGACATGCGTGAGGCCGCCCATCGCGCGGCCTCCGATGCCGAACAGATCGCCTGGGTCGACGAGCAGGACAACCTGCTCGGCGCGCTGGTCCGCTCCGAGCTGCGCGAACGCGAGCTGATCGGGCGCGGCACCTACATCATGCTGTTCAATTCTGCCGGTGAACTGTGCGTACACCGACGCACCCTGAGCAAAGCGATATACCCCGGTTACTGGGACGTGGCGGCCGGCGGCATGGTGCTGGCCACTGAGACTTACGCCGAATCGGCGGCCCGTGAGCTGGAGGAAGAGCTGGGCGTGAGCGGTGTGGAACTGACTGCCCATGATCACTTTTTCTTCGAGGACACCGGCAACCGACTCTGGTGTTCGGCGTTTTCGGCGGTGTGGGACGGCCCGTTGATCCTGCAACCGGAAGAAGTGCTTGAAGCGCGTTTCATCCCGATCGATCAGGTCCTGCTGGAAATCACGCAGAAGCCTTATTGCCCGGACTCTCTGGCGGCCTTGCAGCGCTATCTTCGCGCCCAAGGGAGTAACGTCGCAAAAGAGCTATAAATTGGCGCCGATTGGCTCTTAGCAAGTCGGCTTTTTGCCGTTACACTGCGCGACCTTTTCAAGCTGAACCGGTAATGCTTGTTGTAGGAGCTGCCGCAGGCTGCGATCTTTTGACTTTAACTTTTGAGTCAAAATCAAAAGATTGCAGCCTCGTTGCACTCGTCAGCTCCTACACCGGGTTTTCCGTTTCAGTAGCGCTGCCCCTGCCTGAGTGGGGCTTCGCGGTCGATGGCCCTGCCACGACCAGTCTTTGTCCTCCCAAGAGGATTGCCGGTGGCCAAAAAAGCCGCATCCTTCGCCGCCCTTGGTGGCCTGGTATTTTCCACCGACGCAGGTCGTCATTGCCCGGATTGCAGTCAACCGGTGGATGCCTGCATCTGCAAACAAACCGTTATCCCGGCCGGCGACGGCATCGCTCGCGTGCGTCGCGAAAGCAAGGGTCGTGGCGGCAAGACGGTGACCACCATCACCGGTGTGCCGTTGGCCGAAGACGCGCTCAAGGATCTGGCCACCACGTTGAAAAAACGTTGCGGGACCGGCGGGGCGTTGAAAGACGGAATCATCGAAATCCAGGGCGATCATGTCGAGCTACTCTTGGCCGAGCTGATCAAACACGGTTTCAAGGCGAAGAAGTCCGGCGGCTAGCAGCCTCTGTGAAAACCACCCGCGGCTTGATCCAGTCCCGATTTCATTCAGGTCTGGCGTCGTCTCCATGGTTTTCACAGAGCCTGTTCATGACCGGTTTCTAAACTCAATGCGGTCAGCGAGGTCTACCCCCTCGTTGACGAACCGTCATTTTCATACTTTAGACTGCGCCGGCCTGAACCCAGGCGACGCTCTATGACTTCTTTATAGGGGACTTCGATGTCCGTACGACGCACACGCAAAGACGATGGCAGCCAATGGACAGTTGCGGACAGCCGCAGTGTTTACGGGATTCGCCATTGGGGGGCCGGGTATTTCGCGATCAATGACGCCGGTCGCGTCGAAGTTCGTCCGAACGGCCCGACCAGTTCGCCTATCGACCTCTTCGAGCAAGTCGACCAACTGCGCAAAAGCGGTTTGTCCTTGCCGTTGCTGGTGCGTTTCCCTGACATCCTGCAAGACCGCGTACGTCAGCTGACCGGTGCGTTCGACGCCAACATCGAGCGCCTGGAATACCAGAGCAAGTACACCGCGCTGTACCCGATCAAGGTCAACCAGCAGGAAGCGGTGATCGAAAACATCATCGCCACCCAGAACGTTTCCATCGGTCTGGAAGCTGGCTCCAAGCCAGAACTGCTGGCGGTACTGGCGCTGGCGCCGAAGGGCGGCACCATCGTCTGCAACGGTTACAAGGATCGCGAGTTCATCCGTCTGGCGCTGATGGGCCAGAAGCTCGGCCACAACGTGTTCATCGTGATAGAAAAAGAATCCGAAGTCGGTCTGGTGATCGAAGAAGCGGCAGCGCTCAAGGTCAAGCCGCAGGTCGGCTTGCGCGTGCGTCTGTCGTCCCTGGCGTCGAGCAAATGGGCAGACACCGGGGGTGAAAAATCCAAGTTCGGCCTGTCGGCGGCGCAACTGCTGTCGGTGGTCGAGCGTTTCCGCGCTGCCGGTCTGGATCAGGGCATCCGCCTGTTGCACTTCCACATGGGTTCGCAGATCGCCAACCTGGCGGACTACCAGCACGGCTTCAAGGAAGCGATCCGTTATTACGGCGAGCTGCGCAACCTTGGCCTGCCGGTGGATCACATCGACGTCGGCGGCGGTTTGGGCGTGGACTACGACGGTACTCACTCGCGTAACGCCAGTTCGATCAACTACGACATGGACGATTACGCCGGTGTCGTGGTCGGGATGCTCAAGGAGTTCTGCGACGCGCAGAGCCTGCCGCACCCGAACATCTTCTCTGAAAGCGGCCGCTCCCTGACTGCTCACCACGCCATGCTTGTGGTTCAGGTAACCGACGTCGAGAAACACAACGACGACGTGCCGAAGATCGATAACAAGGAAGAGCTGCCGGAAACCGTGCAGTGGCTGGTTGATCTGCTCGGCCCGACCGATATCGAAATGGTCACCGAAACCTACTGGCGCGCCACGCACTACATGAGCGACGTGGCCACTCAATACGCCGATGGCAAGCTGACCCTGGCGCAAAAAGCCCTGGCCGAGCAATGCTACTTCGCCGTTTGCCGCCGCCTGCACAACTCGTTGAAGGCCCGTCAGCGTTCCCACCGTCAGGTGCTCGACGAACTCAACGACAAGCTGGCCGACAAGTACATCTGCAACTTCTCGGTATTCCAGAGCCTGCCGGATACCTGGGCCATCGGCCAGGTCCTGCCAATTTTGCCGCTGCACCGTCTCGACGAAGAGCCGCTGCGCCGTGCGGTGCTGCAAGACCTGACGTGCGACTCCGACGGCAAGATCAAGCAGTACGTCGACGAGCAGAGCATCGAGACCAGTTTGCCGGTGCACGGTTTGAACGAAGGCGAAGACTATCTGCTGGGGATCTTCCTGGTGGGTGCCTACCAGGAAATTCTCGGCGACATGCACAACCTGTTCGGTGACACCGACTCGGTGAACATCTACCAGAACGCCGACGGCAGCGTGTACCACGCCGGTATCGAAACCCACGACACCATCGAAGACATGCTGCGTTACGTGCACTTGTCGCCGGAAGAGCTGATGACCCACTACCGCGACAAGTGCGCCAGTGCCCGCATCAGCGCCGCCGAGCGCACCCAGTTCCTCGACGCCCTGCGTCTGGGCCTGACCCGTTCGTCTTACCTGTCTTCTTGAGGTAAGGCTCCGTTCTCATCGGGTTGTCTGAAAATTCTCCATACGTTGGGGAAATTTCAGATGACCTGGTGCGACACTTCTCTCTTTTCAAGCGAAATGACCCACAGACCGGGCTATCCAAGCGATGTGGTCTTCTTTTCACGTAGGTCATTTCCTAAGTTGTACTTCGGCACTCTACTCGGCCATGTCTCTCAGCGAGAATCCCCGGCCGCCCCTCCTGTAGAGAATCGCCGATGTTCGATCCAGTCAACGAGCTGTCATTTCGTCTGGATATAGCGGGTCTTCCCGACCCCTTTGAGGTCTTGGCCTTTACCGGTAGTGAAGCCATCAGCGAGCCTTTTGTGTTCGACGTGGATCTGCTGAACAGTGACCCAACGCTGGACCTCGCAAGCCTGCTGTATCGCTCGGCCTTTTTGCACTTCGGACCCTTGGGGCAGGGTATTCACGGGCAGTTGCTGGGCCTCGTTCAGCTCGGCCATGGCGGTGAGCCCAGGCTATGTCGTGTGCGTCTTGGCCCCAGGCTGGCGTGTCTGGCCCAGCGTTTCAATCAGCGAATCTTCAGCCAGTGCTCGGTGCCGGAGATTCTCGCTCAGGTGCTCAAGGAGCACGGTATTGCCGGCAAGGATCGGCGTTTCGACCTGAGCGGCGATTACCCGTCCCGTGATTTCTGCACGCAGTACCGGGAATCAGACCTGCAATTTCTCCAGCGTCTGTGCGCCCAGGAACGACTTCATTATTACTTCGAACACCGCTCACGCGGACACTGTCTGGTTTTCGGTGATGGCCTGGGGCAGTTTAGCCGTGGCGAAGAGAGCGTCTTCAAGGGTGAGAACGAGCGGCCAGGTGTGCATCAGTTCAAGCTTCACGGCTGCGGGCAGATCGCCGAAGGCCAGACGAATCTGGCGACGTTGCGCAGCGGTCAACTGATGCCGCTGTCCGGCCATCCGTGTGTGGACTGGAATCGACTCTGGCTACTGACCCATATCGAGCATCAGGGGGGGCAGGAACCGGGGCTTCCTTATAGCAACCAACTGCGCGCCGTTGGGCAGGAAATGCCTTTCGTGGCACCTCATTCGGGCGTGAAACCCAGGATGCATAGCCTGCAGCGGGCGTGGGTGGTCGAGGTCGATGAGTCTCAGCCGGATCTGTCCAGACCGGTTGCCGTGCAGTTTGACTGGCTTTACCAGGGGGAGGGCGCAGCGCCCAGCCACTGCTGGTTGCCGTTGGCTCCCGGGCTGGAAGGCGCGGGCACCCTGCCGTTGAGTGAAGGGGCGCAGGTGCTGGTGAGCTTTATCGAAGGCGATCCGGATCAGCCCTTGATCAGCGGATTTCTTCCCGGCGCAGCCTCCAGTGCAGAGCCAGTCATACCCGACCCGCAACCCTCCTTGACGACCGATGTCAGCCCGGTGCTCGACGGCATGCAGGGCTTGCTGCAATCCAGTGAACCCCTGGTGCTCCTGTGCCTGCTGCCCGGCGGCGGCAGTTTCAGTCATTGCGCGCAGTCCTTTTGTACCTGCCGGGCGGCGATGCAGCTCGGCCAGAGCGGTGCGGCATGATCGCCGCTCAAGCGGTCGACCCGACCCCGCAATGGCTGTTGCTCGATGTGCCGGGCGAGCCTCAGGCCGGCGTGAATTTGTGGCAACAGTTTGCTCATGCCCGATGGTTCCGCCTGTTCGAAGGCACCGAGTTTCACCCCTTGCGTGAGCACGGGCCGGTGTTGGTGGACCTTCGCGAATGCCCGGCATTGGTCGAGCTGTGCCAAAGTGCGCCACATACCTGGAGCGGATTGCTGCTGGTCAGTGAAGCATCGCCATCGCGGCTGCTGGAGCATTTGCGACGCATGCTCACGGTCACTTTGGGTCTGCATCACCGGGCCTTGTTGAGTTACTACAACCCACACACGGCGAGTTATTTTTTCGATGCCTGCGATGCGCAGGAATTGAGTCGCTGGCTAGGTCCGATCGATCAGTTGCGCTGGTTCGGCGGCACCTGGGCCGACCGGGCCATAGGCTGTCAAGGCTGGCAGCAGTTGTTCAATCCGCGGCTTGCCGTCCGGCCGCTGGCCATCGAAGAAAACCTCAGCCTGCGTCAGCGAGACACCTTGCAAACCTGCCTGCTGGAACAACACGCCTGGCACTGGAGCCGATCCATCGGCACCGACTACAACAGCTTGTGGGCTTACCTGCAGGAAGGGCTGGCGCTGGGTTTCAGCGAACGTCCGGTGCTCGATGGCTGGTTATGGTTGCGCTTGCAGCATCCCGACGCAGTGGCCGGGCAGCCGCTGTCGGGAGCCACCCAGCAGGAGCGTCTCGATAGCCTGCGCAACCTGTGGCAGAACGATCAACCCTGAAGCTGACCCTCGTCATCCGTTGAGCCAGCTGTCGTGCTTGCGCAAGTACCAGGCGAACGCGCCAAGGGTCAGGCTGCGCAGCAACATGAACAACAGGAAGGTTATCCACAATCCATGGTTGCCCAAGCCTTGCAGCGCCCAGGCGAAGGGCAGCAGCAGGATCAACGTCAGCAGCATGCCGTTGCGCATTTCCCGGGCGCGGGTGGCGCCGATGAACAGGCCGTCGAGCAGGTAACTCCAGACGGCAATCAGCGGCAGCACCGCGAGGTAAGGCAGGTAAAGGAAGGCGGTGTCGCGCACGCTCTGGATGTCCGTCTGCATCTCGATGAACAGGTGCCCGGCGAGCAGAAACAGCAAGGCAAACCCCACACTCGCCAGCAATGACCAACCGCACGCCACCACCAATGAGCGGCGCAGGGCCTCTCGGTCGCGAGCACCGATGGCGTGTCCGCACAGTGCTTCGACTGCGTGGGCCAAACCGTCCAGCGCGTGGGCGGTCAGCAGCAGACCGTTAAGCAGCAACGCATTGGCGGCGACTGTGGCATCGCCCAGCCGCGCGCCCTGCACGGTGATCAGGAAAAACACCGACTGCAACGCCAGGCTGCGGATGAAGATGTCGCGATTGACAGCCAGTAATGGGCGCCAACTCTGCCACAACGCCAGCGCCGCCCAAGCGATATGACCGGGGTAGGCGCGCAGGGCTTTGCGGGTCATGAACAGGCCGATCAGCGCGCCGGTCCACTCGGCGATCACCGAGGCCCGGGCCGCGCCGACCACGCCCCACTCCAGGCCGAGCACGAACCACAGGTTCAGCGCGATATTGACCAGGTTGGTGCTCAGCAGAATCGCCAGCGGAGCCCGAGCGTTCTGGGTGCCGAGGAACCAGCCCACCAGCGCGTAACTGGCCAGCGCCGCCGGCAGGCCGAACAACCGTGTGTGGAAGAACTCGCGGGTGAGCTGATCCAGCTCCGCCGACGGTTGCATGAAGTGCAACGCGACCCCGCTCAACGGCACGCCCAGCGCCCCTAACAGAATGGCCAGGCCCATGGCCAACAACAGACCCTGGAGCAAAATCTGCCGCAACGCTGCGCCATCCCCACGCCCGGCAGCCTGGGCGGCGAACCCGGTGGAGCCCATGCGCAGAAAGCCCATGGCCCAGGCAAGAAAGGTATATAGACTGGCGCCCACTGCGACAGCACCGAGCTGATGCGCATGGGGCAGGTGGCCGACGACGGTGCTGTCGACCAGCGCCACCAGCGGTACAGAAATGTTCGAGAGAATCATCGGTGCGGCGAGCGACCAGACTCGACGATGAGTCGGACGGTCGCGCCAGTCGGCAATCAGGTTGGACATGCAGGCTCCTTGGGGGCGTCTGCATTGTAGCGGCAGATTGTTTTGCATGATCGTTCCCACGCAGAGCGTGGGAATGATCAGGGCAGGAGGGATGGGGTTAATGAACAATCCAGCTCAGCAACCACAATCCCAGCAACAACCAGATAATCCCCATGATGATCGACGCGTTCATGAAGGCGCGGATCGCCGCCCACAGCAGCATCAGCCCGATGATCAGTGTGATGATGCTGACGATCGAAGTGTCCATGCCCAGCGCCTGGGCCAACCCTTCGACGAAATTGCTGCCGGCGTTGCTCAACAGGTTGAACAGGCCAGTAAGGGCATCGATGATGAACCGGATGGCCGAACCGATTATCTGGCCGAGCCATTCGAAAAAGCTTTCTACCTGCATGTGTACGTCCTGATGGAGTGGTGGCGTGGTTGCCGGATCCGAGCGTTGGGCTATGGATCGTGCTGCCGAGTTCCCGTAGGAGCTGCCGAAGGCTGCGATCTTTTTGGAGTATGGCGCAAAGTGCGCAGGCACAACGCTGCCACTTGCCTTCACCCGCCATCCCCCTGAAGCTATACGCCTTCAGGAGAGCCCGATGAACCTTGTTGAACTGACCGAACGCCTGCACGCCATTCGCGACCGTAATGACTGGCGGCAATTTCACAGCCCGAAAAACCTGGCCATGGCCGCAAGCGTGGAAATGTCCGAGCTGGTGGAGATTTTCCAGTGGCTGACCGAAGACCAGTCGCGTCAGTTGCCGGCAGACAAGCTCGCCCATGCCGGGCAGGAAATCGGCGACATCGTGCTGTATCTTCTGCTGCTGTGCAGCGAGTTGGGGTTGGACATGAATGAAGTGGTGCGCAGCAAACTCGCGGACAGCGAACGGCGGTTCAGCTGATGAGCGACCGTCATTTCGATCAACTGGCGACTCGCTTCGCCGAAAAAATCTACGGTGGCGCCAAAGGTGCGATCCGGCTCGCGGTGCTGCAAGCCGACCTGGCCGAAACCCTGCCGGACCGTCCGTTGCGCGTCCTGGACATCGGCGCGGGCCTGGGCCACATGTCGTTGTGGCTGGCCGAGCGCGGTCATCAGGTGACCCTCGCCGAACCCGCCGAACCGATGCTTGAAGGTGCCCGCCAGCGCTTCGCCGAAGCGGGGCAGACGGCGACATTCATTCAGGCGCCGTGGCAAGACCTGCTCGGTCAGCTCACCGAACCTTACGATCTGGTGCTGTGCCACGCCGTGCTGGAATGGCTGGCCGAACCCCACGCGATTTTGCCGGTGCTGCATCAGTTGACGAAGCCGGATGGCTGGTTGTCCCTGGCGTTCTACAACCGCGACGCGTTGATCTACCGCAACCTGCTCAAGGGCCATTTCCGCAAGATGCGCAAGAACGACATGGCTGGCGAGAAGCAGAGCCTGACTCCGCAGCAGCCACTGGATCCACGGGAATTGGCGGCGCAACTTGAGAGCATGTGGCAGGTCGAAACCCAGAGTGGAGTGCGGGTTTTTTATGACTACATGCCGGTGGAATTCCAGGCCCGCGTCGAACTGCCGGACTTGCTGGAAATGGAACTGGCTCACCGCCGTCACCCAAGCTTCGCCGGGCTTGGGCGCTATTTGCACTGGATCTGTCGGCCGATCTGACCGGAGCGCGAAATGAAAAGTCGTTCAGGGTTGCTGGTGATCTGTCTCGGGTTGGCGGCCTGTCAGGGCAGCAACCCTTATGTCGCGACCTCCAATCCCCTGCCACCGGCACCGCCCCAGGCCGCCACCACCTTCGACCGCAGCGCCTACCCGGCGCCGCCACGGGATTACGGACGCTATCGCAGCTGGGCCTGGCTCAACGGGCGCCTGCCTCCGGGCACGGCCTGGGCCGACTCGGAGCAGGTGGCCGAAGCGGTCAGCAATGCCCTCGATCAACGCGGCTTGCGTCCACTGCACGACAACCGCCCGGCAGACCTGTTGGTCAGCGCCGACCTGCATCTGGAAACCCGCTTGCGTCAGGTCCAGGATGACTATGGTTACGGCGGGGGGTATTACGGCGGCGGTTATGGCGGTTACAACCGCTACGGCAGCGGTTACGGCATGTACAACACGGTGCCGGTCATCCGTACTTATCAGGTACAAGTGGTGGTGGTGCGCGTCGATCTGTTCGACGCGAGCACCGGCCAGCCGGTATGGAGTGCCAGTGCCGAAACCAGCAATCAGGGCAGCCAGAGCGAGCGTGCTGATGCCATTCGTGAAGCTGTCGAAAAAGCCATGTCGGCGTATCCTCCTAGTTAGCTTCCTGTGAAGGAAGCATCCCGCTGGATCATGTCTTCAATCGGAGAAAAATCATGTTCCGCCGTCTCGCTTTACTGGCCATGGCCGCACTGCTCACTGCCTGCGCCGCCAACCAGGTCAATCATGACTTCGATGCCAGCCGCGACTTTGCCGCCTATCGTAGCTGGAGCTGGAAAGAGCCTGCCGTGCAATACCGTCCCGATGATCCACGGATCAAGAGTGACCTGACCGAACAACGCATCCGCCAGTCCGTTGCCGATCAGCTGGATCAGCGCGGTTTACGTCCAGCCGCCGCCGGTGCCAGCTCGGACCTGAAGGTGCAGGCCTACCTGATCGTCGAAGATCGCCAGCAACAGGTGAGCACTAACTATGGCGGCGGTTATGGTGGCCCATGGTACGGCTACTGGGGCGGGCCGATGTACACCGAAACCCGCAACGTCAGCTATAAGGTAGCAACCATCCAGGTCGACCTGCTCGATGGCAAGGACGGCAAACTGGTGTGGCGCGGCAGCGACGAGCAGACGCTTAGTCGCACACCGAACCCGCAGGATCGCAGCAATAAAATCCACGAGACAGTCGGGCGGATATTGGCTAACTATCCACCGCACTAAACCAACACCACCGCTCCACTGTGGGAGCGAGCCTGTGGCCAGGTGAGCTTGTGTGGCGAGGGGGCTTGCCCCCGTTGGGGTGCGAAGAGACCCTAAAACCAGTCACCGCGATCTTTAGTCAGCAACGCGGTGTCCTGATTTACGACTGCTTCGCAGTCGAACGGGGGCAAGCCCCCTCGCCACACAAGCCCGCTCCCACATAAACCCATTCCCACATTGAGTTTTTGTCGTCTTGGATGGCGAGTTGCCAGCAATCTGGCGGACCCTTGTCTACACTGCTTCACATCGTTGGAGGTAGCCCTCGGCAGTGTGCCGGCAAAGGAGTGTGCCATGTCTCCCTGCTTGCAGTTTCGTAGCCCGGCCCGGCAACGGGGAGCGATCGGTTTGATGGCGGTGCTGGCCCTGGGCATGGCCTTGGTGTTCCTGCTGCTCGTGGTCGACAGCGGCCGCCTGTACCTGGAAAAACGCAGCTTGCAACGGGTGGCGGATATGGCCGCGCTGGAGGCTGCCACGCGCAACGGTGATTGCGCCACGGGTGCCACCGCTACCGCCTATGCCACCGCCAGTGCAAACCGCAACAATTTCACTCTTCCTGACCCCACGCGCAGCCTGACGGTGGCCTGCGGCGCCTTGACCCTGGACGCCAATAATCTTCGGGTTTTTACGGCTAATCCGAGCAGCAGCGAAGCCATTAGGGTGACCGTCAGCCATTCGATCCTGCAGAGTTTCGCCGGTGGTATTGGTGCCGTGTTCGGCGGTCCTCCAGCCGGTGCGACCCTCAACCTGACCGCGACCGCCGTCGCAGCGTTGCCGCCACCGCTGGCATCGCTGACCATCCGCACTACGGTGCTGACTATCGATACCAGCAAGTCGGCCACTCTCAATGCGCTGTTCGGTGGTTTGTTGGGCGGCAATCTGAACCTCTCCGTGGCGGGCTGGAACGGTTTGATGAGCACCAACATCAGCCTGCTCGGTTACCTCGATCGATTGAAGGTCGACCTCGGCCTCAACGCCGCCGGGTATAGCCAGGTGTTGGGCACTTCGGTGGCGGTTAGTCAGTTGATCCAGACTGCCGTCAATGTGCTGGACCCCGGCGGCACACTCGGCGCGACGGCGACCATCGTCGGGCTGCAAGCACTCAAGGTTGCCGCTGGCTCAACGACCGTGGTGCTGGGCAATATGCTGCACGTCGAGAACGGCAGCAATATGTCGGCGTTGGCGACGAACGTGAGTGTGTTCAACCTGATTGAAGGCATCGTGCAACTGGCCAACAAGAAAAACGGTCTGGTGGCAACGCTGCCGATCAATCTGGCAGGGCTGGCGCAAATCACGGCGCGGGTGCAGGTCCTGGAACCGCCACAACTCTCCGCGATCGGCAATCCGAAAAACGCTGCGCTGGATCCACTGGGCCCCAATCGGATCTACGTGAGAACTGCGCAGGTGCGCACATTGCTGTCGATCGACCTGCCGGCACTCGACGCCATTGTGGCGCTGGTCAATGCGGTGACCGATCTGGCAGGACCGCTGACCAACACCCTCAACGCCTTGCTCAATCTCAACCTGGTGGCGGTGCTCAATTCACTGACCTGTGCCTTGGGCGTGCCCTGCCAGACACCCGACATCATCGTGTTGCCGGGGCCGATACGGCTCGATGTGGCGCTGGAGGTCGCCAGTGCCAGCAGTTACGTCACGGCCTACAGCTGCGTCAGTAACACCAACAAAACCCTGACCACCAACACCAGTACATCGCTGGTTAACCTGAAAATCGGTCAGATCGATGCGGCCAGCATGTTCGGCAGCAACACCACGCCGCCGGCGGTCACGGTGCAGCCGTTGAAGGTGATCGATATCGGGATCAAAACCTGTCGCAGGATTCTCTTTCTGCCCATCACCTGCGATCCGCGTGTGCCCGGCGTCGGTGGCGGCATCGATATCGTTGCCGACACCAGCGTGGCGGCGAACGCCAACATATCCCACGTCTATTCCGCACCACCCGCCACCAGCCTGCCGGAAATCAACCAGCCACCGTTCTACTACTCGTTCACCACCAGCAGCATCGTCAGCAGTCTGCTCAACACGCCGCTTAACATTCACGTGGATATGTATGGCCCGTCGGGCAGTCTCGTCAGCGGTCTGGGGACGATCCTGAGCAGCGTCACCACCTTGCTGATCAGCGCGATCAACAGCGTGCTCAGCCCGTTGCTCGACAGCTTGATCAACACCTTGCTGTTGAGCCTTGGGATCGATTTGAACAAGGTCGACGTCGGTGCCAACCTCAGCTGTCATTCGGGACGCGCGACGCTGGTGATCTGATCGCCCGTGGCAATCGGCAACTCGATACAAAACCGCGCGCCCTCGGTCGAGTTTCTTACACTCAACTTACCGCCCATGTTTTCGACGATGCCGTAACTCACCGACAACCCGAGCCCGGTGCCGATACCCACCGGTTTGGTGGTGAAGAAGGGTTCGAAAATCCGCTCCAGCAGCCGTGGATCAATACCGCCGCCGTTGTCCTCGACCCACAGTCGCACCGAGTATTCATCACGTTCGGCGTACACCGAAATCCACGGTTTGAACTCCTGGTCGGCCTCGCGTTTGCTCAACAGCGCATCCCTCGCATTGACCATCAGATTGATCAGCACCTGTTCCAGCTGATCGACGTAACCGCGCACCTGCACTTCAAATCCGGTCTCGCTGACCCGCAGCTCGACGCCTTTGCCGCGCATACCTTCGGACAGCAGTGACAGCGTGCCCTCGATGGCTTGAGCCGGATTGAACGGGTGCTGCTCGATCTCCGAACGCCGACCGAACACCCGCATGTGATCCACCACCCGCGCCGCGCGCTGGACTTGCGCGTCGATGCGGTTGAGTTTGTCTGTCAGGTAATCGATTTGCGCATCGCCATTGCTCAGGCGTTTGAGCACATTGACGATGGCCATGCGCATCACGTTCAGCGGCTGATTGATTTCATGCGCCAGCCCGGTGGCCATTTCGCCGAGGGTGGCCATTTTTGCGCTTTGGGTGAGCTGTTGCTGGGCGCGCCGGACTTCGGTGTTATCGCGGCCCACAGCCTGAATCTCAAGCAAGCGACCCTGCTCGTCGAACACCCCGCGATCCGACCAGACCCACCAGGCGTGTTCCCGGCCCGGCAGTTGCAGGTTGATTTCCGCGGTGCTGACCGGGAACTCCGGGCTCAGGTGACTGAGCCGCTGGAGGAACGATTCGCGCTGTTCCGGCGACATCCAGCTGCCCAGGTTCACTCCCGGCAGCTTCTCGGGCTGGCATTCCAGATAGGTCGCCAGCGGGCGGTTGCCGAAGGTCAGTGTCAGGTCTGGAAGGTAGCGGCAGATCATCGCCGGGGAATCTTCCACCAGAATCCGATAGCGCTCTTCACTCTGTTTTACCTTCTCGGCGGCCAGGGTCGCTTCGGTGACATCCAGCCACAGCCCCACGGCTTCCACCGGCAGCCCGAGGTCGTCGCGCAGCAGTTTGGCTTCGTCGAGCAGCCAGTGGTAATCGCCGCGACTGTCGCGCAGCCGATAACGGGCACGCACCGAACCTTCGCGCAGCAGTTGCCGGGTGCGCTCGAAATAGCCGTCGCGGTCCTCGGGGTGAACCCGTTCCACCAGCGCGCCGGCGGCGCAATCGGCGAGCGACCAACCGAGCAGCGGCAACAGGCTGTCGCTGAAAAATGTCGGTTGCAGCGCACCTTCGACATAGCGCTGCACATAGATCACTGCCGGTGAACTGGCGATCAGGTTGTCCAGCCGGGCATGGGCGGCAGCGGCGTTCTGCTCCTGATTTTTGATGTCACTGATGTCGAGCATGAAGCCCACCAACCGCCGGTTTCTGCCGATGCCCAGGGCCTGACCTTGCAGTCGATACCAGATCGGCGTTTGCGCCGCGTCGGGGCGATGCAGGCGCACGCACAGCAGCAACGGCGCGCCTTCGTCCTGCAAGGTTTGCAGGCGAATCGTCAGCTCTTCACGGTCGGCGGGGTGGATCTGTTCGAGCCAGTCGTACAGCGGCAAACGAGTGCTCGAAAGGTTCAGCATGCTTGCCAGCGACGGCGCCAATTGCACCTCGGCATCGTCGCTGAAAACCTCCCACCAGCCGGTACCGAGCAAGGCTTGCAGAGACTCCAGCCGCTCCAGTTGCAGATGGTGCTGATGCTCGCGCAAGCGCTCAAGCAGCGGGCCGGCCAAAGCGGCGGTGAGTTGCAACCAGTCGCGCTCGCTCAGGTCGGGGGCACGTTCTTGCATCGGGTAGAAACCACAGAGCAACCAGGCCACCACGCCCAGGGCATTGTGGTAAGGCACCGCGAACCCTTCGGCATTGCCGAAGATGCCTTGCAGGCGCGGGTGTTCGCTGGGGGTCAGTTGTTGGGGGGCGGAGCCATTCAAACTGTCGAGCCCGGTGCCCAGGCGTTGGTCGATTTCCCACAAGCCGGGTGCATCGAAGGCCGCGTAATGCTGGTGGATCAGCCAACCCTCTGCCTGTTCGTCGAGCAAGGCCATGGCGATGCATGGAATCTGAAAGCGCTGGGCCAGACCTTGCAGTTGCTCCGCCAGCACCTCAGGCAAGCGCGTCAGGCTGCACAGGCGCAACTGTTCGCTGATCTGCGCCGCAAGTAATTGGCATTGTTCGCGGCTGCGCGCTTGTCGACGTTCGAGCAGCAGATCGCCGATGTCGATTAACTGCAACAGCCAGTTTTCGCCCAACGGCTGCACCCATCCCCGCAGATGCAGCGGTTGTTCGCCGAGGCTGAAAAAATCCAGGTCCAGACTCTGCCCCTGCCACTCGGCAGGCGCGCCTTCGACCGACAGCTCGCTATGGGGCATGAGGTAATCGAGCAGATGCGGTGCCTGCGCGCCCGGCATTTGTTGCGCCAGCAGATGCCGCAGAGGGCCGGTCAGCTGAATCACCCGGCCCTCGTCATTCAGAAGCAGCTGCAAACCGAGACGTTGCACGCTCTGAGTGTCCGCACTGGTCGAGGGCTGCGGCGGTTGGCGGTTGAGCAGGCGCCCGAAGAGTCTGTCCCCGGAACTCAAAATTGCAGGCTCGATCGGGCGGTAAGGGTCGCCGGCAGATTGGGCACCGAGCCGATCCCCGGCAGCACCAGAAACGGCAGGACCTGATTCAGTTTACTGGTGGGGTAATTGATGGTGACCGTCAGCACGCCACCGATATAAGTGGCACTGGCGTCAGTGGCCACATTGAAGTTCAGCGCGGCAGGAATCCAGGCCAACTGCCGGGTCAATTCGGTGGTCGCTATGTTTCTGACGGCGGTATCGTAATTGGCGGTGCTCGGGTCCAGCGCCACACTGCGGCGCACCGCTTCGGCCGTCGACTGATTGAACGATTGCATCAGCAACAGCGGCAGGCTGTAACTCACCAGCCCATAAAACACGGCGAAAAAGATGATGAACACCAAAGCGAACTCAATCGCCACGGCACCTTTTTGTTTGCGGGGGAGGCCTGTTTTCATGAGTGCGTCTACCCTGACCATCACGACGTAGTATCAGCATAGAATCATTCAGCCAAAACGGACGTTTTTTACCGGATGCAGAACTTTGTCCTACTTATCTGGCTGACGCTTTGCGCAGCACAGGATGTCCGAGAGCGGCACATCGCTAATGGCCTGACCCTTGGCGCGGGTGTACTGGCGCTGGCATATCTGTTGTGGACGGGCACCACATGGTTGGGGGCCGAGGCGGCGCAGGGCGGCTGGGCTTTGTTGTTGGCTCTGGCCTTCACCTTGCCCGGTTATGCATTGAGACGTCTGGGGGCGGGCGACGTGAAACTGATGGCGACGCTGGGCCTTGCGACGGACGGTATGCACCTGCTCGGCGGCTTCATCGGCGCTGGATTGGCCAGTGCATTCTGGCTGCTGCTGGCGCCAAGACTCTGGCTGTATATGGGGCAGGGGCTTAGAGATCGTCTTCGTTACCTGGGGCCAGGAACGTCAAAAAAGCAGCCCTTTGCGCCGTTCGTACTGGTGGGCATGTTGCTCACACTGGTCTGGATGCATTAGTCGCCGGGCGCCACTCGTTCTATGTACATAGTTGGAAAGTGCGTCTACTTTCAAAACAGTTGTTGTACAGCTTTTGGAAGTGGGTACAGGAACGGTCAAGTCTGGAGTGACACGTGAACAAGCGTATCTCGGCAATAAAAGTCCTTGTGGTCGATGACGAACCATTGATTGTCGAAGAACTGTGCGAGTTCATCGAGCGCAATGGTTATCGCTGTGTTCCTTGTCAGTCCGGCAAGCAGGCGATCGAGCGTTTCAATGAATATGAGGATATCGGTCTGGTGCTCTGTGATTTGCGGATGCCTGACATGGATGGCATTCAGCTCGTCCAGGCGTTGCAACGGTTGTCCGGCAAGCACCGGGCGTTCGAGGCGATCATGCTCACCGGTCGCGCAGACAAGCAGGATGTGATCAAGGCGTTGCGCGCCGGGTTCGCTGACTACTATCAGAAACCGATTGATCTGGATGAGTTGCTCGAAGGTTTGCAGCGTCAGGAAGTGGTCTTGCAGGAGCGGCAGAAAAACCTGCAGTTGGGGCATTTGAGTCAGAAGCTGCAGTACCTTTGTGAGTCGATCGACGAGCTGTATCAGGATTTGGACAAGGTTCGCCGGGGACCGTCTTCGGTGTCTTCGTCTGATTCGGCTGATGGTGCGTTCAGTGAGGTTGAGCGGGTGGAGATGCCGGCGGCTTTCAATCAGCTGTCACCGCGGCAGTTGGAGGTGGCGCGGTTGGTGGGCAAGGGGCAGACCAATTATCAGATTGCTTGTGAGTTGGGGATTACCGAGAACACGGTGAAGCTTTATGTGTCGCAGGTGTTGCGGTTGACGCATATGCATAATCGGACGCAGGTGGCGTTGGCGTTGTCGCCTGGTAATGCTGGTGTGCGGCGGCTTACTGCGCACTGATTTTTTTCGGCTGTACGCTGTTTCATGGTGTACATATCCATTTCTGCGGTAACGGCGGCTTATGGTTTAGTCCCTTTTGGCAAACGCCCCAAAAGGAACCAAAAGGTCTCGCCCCAAGCGTACGGCCCCTCGCTAAGGCTCGGCGTTCCTTCGTTCCGGTATCCATCTGGGGGCATCGCCCTACGGTTGGCTTCGCTTCAACTTACATGCGATGAGTTCGACTGCGTCGAACGGCGCTGCGCGCCAATCCCCAGATGAACACCGGAACGAGGCCTCCCGAAGGGGCGGGCAGATCAAGATCAAAAGCTGCAGGCGAGCTAACGCTCGGCCTGTTGAGTGGTGAGGGGCGGGTGCACGCCGCTCCACTGTGGGAGCGAGCCTGCTCGCGATGGCGGCCTTACAGCCAGCGATGTTTATCGATCGGTAAAAACATCAGAACCTTCCCACATGTTTTTCAGGTTGCCCGTCGGAAGCTGTGTCTCTAGCCTTTGTCCGTCGCTGACCATTCAGCGTCCGGGCGTCGCGGCTCGATTCTTGAGGCATAATCGCTCCACCAAACAACAGCACTTTTGGGTGTCTGTCGTTTCGTGTCATGGCGACTGTGCGCGGGATACCTTCGGGTATGCCGAGCTGCCTCGGGGATCGGTCCGCGAACCCGCGTACAGCTGCCACCCCAAATTGCATCGCGGCAATTTGGAAGTGGCTCCATTTCATCCCAGAGGTGTAATCATGTTCAAAGCAACCCCGAATCCCCCAGAAACCGACAACGTTTCCCCTTACGAATCTTCTGATTCAAAAAAATTCCACGACGCCGCTAACCGCGCGCTCGATCACTACCTCAATCCCACCCCAAACAAAACCGAAGGCCGCAAGCCAAGCAAGATGTTTATGGTTGCGCCGGACATGGATAACGAAAGCCTGTTAGCCCATGTCTGCGAGTCGCTGGCTTCGGCAAGTGTCATGACCAGCGACATTGCCGCATATGTCGAAGCCCCGCAGCGGCATACGATCCTGGCGATTCAGCAGGTCATCATGCTGGCCGAGCTGGCGGTGAATCGAATGCTGGATAACGTCGACATACCAAAACCCGCGCCACACAGCTAATCCCCTGTAGGCGCGGGCCTGTGGTGAGGGGGCTTGCCCCCGTTTGAGTGCGCAGCACTCACAAGATCTTTGGGACATCAGAGATTTTGGGGCTGCTTCGCAACCCAACGGGGGCAAGCCCCCTCGCCACAGGTCGCTCCTACGGGATCGCCGCTGTGCCTTTCAATGATGAAAGGCCCGGGCCAATGCGGTGAAGCTAGGTCCGGCCAGTACGATCAGTAACGCAGGGAAGAGAAACAACATCATCACGACGGACATTTTCGCGGACATCTTGGAGATGTATTCCTGCAAGCGCGTCAGGCGCCGGTCATCGAGCAGCATTTTGAGTCCCAGCAGTGATTTCATGGCACCGCCGCCCTGGTGGATCAATTGCTGAAGAATCACGCAGGTGTCGGTGAACTCGTCCACCGCCAGTAACTGGGTGGCCTTGTTCAGTTCTTCGCCAAGCTCCAGGCCGGAATCGACCCGGGTCAGTATCAGGCGCAATTCATGGGTCAGGGCTGGCAGTAATTGTTTGCCTTCAATACTCAGCACTCGCAGCGACTGCTCCACCGCCATGCCGGATTCGAACAGGATGCGCAGCAGTGGAATGAAGGTCGAAATCTCGATCGCCAGTTGTCTTTGCCGACGGTACGCGGCGGCGGCCAGCAAGCGTTTGGGCAACAAATAACCGAGGGCGGTGGCGAAGGCCGGGGTGATCCAGTGGTTGTTCACCTGCGGGAAAAACACGCTCTGGATCAACAGACTCAGGACCAACGCAAGCACCGGTATGCCGACCTGGCAGGCAGCGAACAGCGAGCGTTGCCGGGCGCTGCGCCAGCCGAGGCGGTTGAGCAGGGTCTGGGTTTCGTTGTCCAGTTTGACCGAGCGCTGACCGATGCGGCTGTCGCCCAGCACTTGCAACCAGTGACGGACGCGATGGTCGCTCAGTGGTTTGCCGTCCAGTCGTTGAGCCACCTGGCGAGCACGTCGATGTTGGTCCAGCAGCCCACTGAGCAGTAACAGCGTGGCCGCCAGAAACAACAGTGCGCTGATCAGCAGGGCTATTTTCATACGCTACGCAACATGCGCCACAGCGCCAGGCAACCCACCACCTGCAGGCCGAACGCGGTCGCGAGCATCATTTGCCCCGAGCTGCTGTTCCACATGGCGAGCAGGTATTTCGGATTGGACAGTAAGAAGTAGGCGGCAAGTCCCACGGGCATCAGGGCCAGCACCACCGCCGTGATGCGGGTTTCGCCCGTCATGGCGCGCAGTTGGCGCGCAGCTTGGTCGCGTTCACGGATCATTTTGATCAGGTTCTCAAACAGCTCACTGGCATTACCGCCGTAGCGGTGATTGACCTTCAGACCCAGCGCAAACAAGCGAAACTCGTCTTTCTCGTACAGTTCGGCGAAGTCCGTGACAGCGTCAGGCAGGCTGACGCCCAAATGCACGTTGCGCTGAACCCGGCCCATGGCGTTTTTCAGTGGATCTTCGGCGGCGTTGATGGCGACCAGCACCGCATCGGCCAAGGTGCGTCCGGACTTCAGACTGCGCACCGTGTGATCGAGCATTGGCGGCAGCTGTTCGATCATGCGCTTGAGCCGGCGCTGGTAGCACAAACTGATGTACAGCCGCAGAGCCAGAGGTGGCATCAGCAACAACGCCAGCAAACCGATCCAGCTCGCGAGGGCAAACCCCAGCAATATGCCCAAGGCCCAGAGCAACAGCCACAACCCCAGGCGCTCGGTGGGACGACCGAGACCGGCGCGTAGAAAGGCCCGCTCCAGGCCAGCCCAGGATGATTTCGCCACCGTCAGTTGCGGTTGCCCCTGCATCAAGCGACCGAGGGTTCGATCGATGCCGGTCTGGCGCAGACCGTTGTAGAACAAACGGATCGACAGGCCCAGCAACGTCAGGCAAATCAGGATGAGCAGCGCCGGTTTGAGCATGCCGTGACCTTCAATGCGATAAGGGAGAGAGCGCCGACTCGCGGCGTAGTTTATCGCCGGCGGGGTTGACCGCCTCGCGCAGAAAACCGAAACCGGTGCGTCGGTCGAAGCGGAACAGCGTATTGGTCACATAGATGTCATCACGAATACCCACGACCTCCACCACTTCGCTGACGCAGCGACGACCATCGGGCAGGCGCGTCAGTTGGATCACCACGTCCAGCGCCGCGCAGATCATTTGCCGCAGGGTGCGTTCAGCGATGGAGCGCCCGGTCAGGCCCACCAGGGTCTCCAGGCGCAACAGCGCATCCTGTGCATTGTTGGCGTGCACGGTGCTCATGGAGCCGTCGTGCCCGGTGTTCATCGCGGTGAGCACGTCGACCACTTCGACGCCGCGAATCTCGCCGAGGATGATCCGGTCCGGGCGCATCCGCAGCGCGTTGCGAATCAGATCGCTGGCCTTCACTTCGCCGTGGCCTTCGGCATTCGGCGGTCGGGTTTCCAGGCGCACTACGTGAGGATGGCCGAGTTGCAGTTCGGCGACGTCTTCGATGGTGACCAAGCGTTCGTGAGGGGCGATCAACTGGCTGAGAATGTTCAACAGTGTGGTCTTGCCGGTGCCGGTACCGCCGCTGACAAGGATGTTGCAACGCTTGCCCACGGCCTCCTGAATAAATTCAAAGATCGCCTGGTCGATGGTTTGCATCGCCATCAGATCGGAGCTCTTGAGCATGTCCTTGCGGAATTTTCGAATCGACAGGCATGGGCCATCGAGGGCAATGGGCGGGATGATCGCGTTGACCCGGCTGCCGTCGGGCAGGCGCGCATCGACCATCGGCGAAGACTCGTCGAGCCGTCGGCCCAGAGGCGCGAGAATTCGTTGCATTACTCGCTCGACGTGATGGTCGTCGATGAATCGCAGGTCGCTCAGGTGCAACACACCCTCGCGCTCGACGAACACCCGGTGCGGGCCGTTGACCAGAATCTCGGTCACCGTCGAGTCACGCAGCAACACCTCCAGCGGGCCGAAACCGGTGAGCTCGTCGACAATTTCCTCAGCCAGCCGCTCCATCTCATAACGGGAAATCGCCAGGTGCAGACGGGCGATGTACTCGGCGACTTTGTCGATGACGAACTGCGACAGCATTGGCCGCGAACCTTCCAGCAGGTTTTTTCCGGACTCCTCTATGGCGTCGATGATGTAGCGGTGCAGCACCAGTTTCAGGCCTTCGTGGTCGGTATTGCCGGCCGGCCCGTGGGAGGGCGCGCCGAAGAGTTTTTCCCCGCTCATTGCGCACCCCTCAATCGGTCAAACCAGCCAGCCTTGGGTTTGTCCTGGTCTTCGGAGCGTTTGGCCAGTCGTTCGCCGAGGGCGCGCAGGCTTTGGGTCAGGTTTTCGCGCGGGGCCAGTTCGAACAGGCTCACCCCCTGATTCTTGGCGTTGAGCCGTACTTCCGGGCTGTAGACAAGGACCGCCATAACCTCCATGCCGAAGCTTTTGCTCAAGGTGTCGGAGTCTGGTACGACGTTGCGCAGATAGCGGTCCACCAGCAACCGGGCATGGTCGAGCTTGAGGCCTTTTTCGCGCCAGCGGCCGAGCACTTCAAGGTTGCGTCGGCAGTCGAGCACATTCTGATCGGTGTACCACAGCAACTTGTCGCAATGGCTGACGAAGGTGCGTAACGCTTCGCTGTCCGACTGGCCGGTGAGGTTCACCACGATGTGCTGGAAATGTTGACGCAAGGCGCTGAGCAGCATGTACAGCTCGGCGGCACTGGTCTGTTCCAGCGGTTCGTCGTTGCTGGCGTAGGCGAGGATCCGCAGCCCGGCGTCACAGGTGGTAAAGGCGCTGTCGATCAGCGTCGCGTCGAGGCGCCTCAGATGTCGCAACGCATCGCCAAAATGAAACGAGCTCTCCAGCCCCAGCAACGCAAGGCTGTCGCCACGCGGCAGGCCCAGATCCAGCAACAGTGTCTGCTGGCCGCTCTTTTGCACCACGTGCGCCAGGTGGTTAGCGAGCAACGCTCCGTCGGCATTGCTCTGCGCACCGTAAAGCACGGTCAGGCCACCCTGTTGACTCTGTTGCATGTTCGGCGCCACGGTTGGCAGGCGTTTGCTCAGGCGTCGCACCAGGCCGGCAACTTCACTGGAACGTGAGCCATAAGAGACGAAATCCCGCGCGCCGGCTCGCATGGCATTGAGCACGAGTTGGTTGTCCATGCCGTCGCCCAAGGCAACGATCGCCAGCATCGGTTTGGCTTCCAGGGCACCCTCGATCAACGCGCTCTGGGCCACCACATGCTCACGGTCCAGCCCCACGAACACCAGGTTGGCGAAGGTCACGTCCACCAGCGTCAAGAGCTCATCGAGGTTACCGCCACCGGCGCTGATCACTCGGCCCAAAGGGGCAAGGGCACCTTGCAGCCACTCGAAGTCGGTGCTGTTGCGTGTGATCGCGAGGAACGTCTGACTCAGGTTCTGGGGCTGGCTCATTGCGATAACCCACCGCATTTATCGAAGCAGCCGTTGTCGAGCAAGTACTGCGTGAAACGTCTGCGCATGGAGAAGCGTCCTCGCTCGATTCAGGGCGTTTGTTGGGTGACTTCATTGCCGCGGATGACTTCCACGCTCGTCTTGCGCGGTGCTGCGCCGCCGGTGGCGGGTTTGGGTGTGCCGTCCAGGGCCAGTTGACTGAACTGCACCAGTTCGCGATTGGCACTGGCCAGGCTCGCCTTTGAATCGCGGTTGCCGGCCCAGTATTGGTTCAGGCGTTTTTCCTCGGCGCTGCGCACGGCCAGGCGCAAAACCCCGACCTGAGCCGCGAGCATCAGGCGACTCAAGAGGGGTTCGGGGACGGCGAGCAAAACGGTGCGGGCGCTGGCGCGTTGCTGTTCCTGTTTGAGTCTTTCTTCAGTGCTGCGTGCCGGGTTGGCAGGCTGACCATCGTTCATCAGCCCCAACTGGTCGCCGACACCGAGCACCCGCAACGCCGGGACCACGACCTGGGCCGATTGCTGGAGGTTGTTGGTGTCCATGCGCAGAAACAGCAGGACATCGACATAGTCGCCGGGGCTCAGTTGACCGCCGACATTGACCACGTCATCCGCCGCCACAGCAAGGGCGCGCTCATCGGGGCGGATCATTCGCGCCAGCGCCCCGCCGGTTTCGAAACTTTCATCATTGAGCCAACTGCCTGCAGTAAGCATGCGCCAAGGCATACGGCCAATGGCTTGATCGAGACGGGACAGGCTGCCGGCCGGGGCGGTACGAAGTTTTTCCAGGGTCACGTCGGCGGCGGTGATTTGCTCGAACGGCGCTATGTCACGCAGCAGCACAACCACCGGCTGGCGGGTCGGGTCGTCCACCGACGCCAGTATTGGGGCCGATGATGTGCCGGGTTGCGCGATGGATTCGGGTGCCGGTTGGCGGCTCAGCGCCAGCCCCCAATAACCGGCAATGATGGCGCCTACCAGAAACAGCCCGGCCAGGCCCATGGTGACGCGACTGTTCATGAAGGCTCTCCCTTTCCTGCTGCGTAACGCCCCCCCAAGAGTTCTAACGAGATGACTTCGCAATCAGGCAGCTATGAACATGGAACTATTTCGCTATTTGACGGTAGCGCAGGTAGAGCAAAAAGCCATTACAGGGCGGTAAATATCTGACAAAAGTAACGGGTTGAAGCCAAAAGCGCTGTTTATTGACGGTTAATACTTAAGTATTAATAGGTTCTTACAGTTGTTGGTCTCGGGTTTGCCGACAATGCTGATGCTGGCATAGGGGAATCATGTTGCGGCCGTGCAACATCCGCTGTCATAGGAGACACGTCATGTCCTTTATTAAAGTTGTTCAGAAGATCAAATCCGAGTTCGTTTTTTACAAAGGTCTGGCCAAAGATACTGAAGGTGCTTCGGGTATCGAGTACGCGATTATTGCGGGGATGGTGGCCGTTGCGCTGGCAGCATTTGCGACACCCATCGCCACGAGTGTCACCGCAATGTTCACCACAATTTCAGCTGCGCTTTGATTTTAAGGCTGGCAACAGGCAGTCATTTGCCAATCCCGCAAAGGGCTTCTAACGTCAAGGCTTAGTCCATTGCAGGTGTTACCCCATGAACGCTCCAGCGCTCCCTCGGCAACAGCTTCTTCTGGTCGATGATGAGGAGGATGCGTTACTGGAACTGGCCGAGTTGCTGGAGGGCGAGGGCTTTACTTGTTTTACGGCAACGTCGGTCAAACTCGCCCTTCATCATCTGACTTGTCATCCTGATATTGCGCTGGTGATTACTGATTTGCGGATGCCGGAGGAAAGTGGCATGTCGTTGATCAAGCGGTTGCGTGAGCATACGTCTCGTCAGCATTTGCCGGTGATTGTGACGTCGGGGCATGCGGATATGGATGATGTGAGTGATATGTTGCGGTTGCAGGTGCTGGATTTGTTTCGCAAGCCGATTTATCACGTGCGGTTGTTGGAGACGTTGAATAATTTGTTTCCTGGGGTGGTTAGTTCCTGATCTATGGTGCCCATATCCCAAGGTAAGCACTGAACTGTGGCGAGGGGGCTTGCCCCCGTTGGGCTGCGCAGCTGCCCTGAAGGCTGAGCACGCGGAGTGTCTGACAGTGCGCTTGGCGACTGCTGCGCAGCCGAACGGGGCGATGCGGCGTTCCGACAAGCCCCCTCGCCACAAAATCAGGCAACTGGCCGCCACTGCCCAACCATGTGTTCCAGATCCCCCGCGCCCATCAACTGAAGATCCCCACTGGACCCCGCCGCGCTGGATATCAGCGTCACTTCACTGGGAAGGCGCACCGGTTTCCTGAACTGCACCGCAATCTCGACGTTTGCCGTCGGCAAATGATCGGTCAGGGCTGCCAGCGTACGTGCCTTGTTCCACAGGCCATGGGCGATGGCGCTAGGGAAGCCGAAGAGCTTCGCGCTGATCGCACTCAGGTGGATCGGGTTGTAGTCTCCGGACACCTTGGCGTACCGCCGGCCAATGTCCGCGGGTGCTTTCCAGTGGGCTACTTCGGTCAGCGATAGCGTTGATGCAAACGCTTCCTCAACGGGCTCGCCTTCCAGTTTGACGCCGCGACAGAGCATCTGGCTTTCAGCCTCCCACAGCGGCCCCAACTGATCGTCGAGTGTCGTCACCAAATCGAACGTCGCCCCTTTGGCATGAGGTTTCAGGTTCTGCACTTTCACGCTGACCCGCACCCGGTGTACGCCGCCCATGGGGCGCAAGATGCGGATGCGATTGCTCAAGTGAATCAGCCCCAGCAGCGGGAACGGAAACGCTTTGGCCGTGAGCAATTGCATCTGCAAGGCAAACGCCAGGATGTGTGGATACGTCGGTGGTAGCAGTCCGTTGTCGGCGAAACCACAGACCTTGCGATACGCCTCCAGGCGTTTCGGATCGATATTGACCCAGCAGTGATAACCCAAGTCAGGCAGGGTGGTGCCGGTGATTTTGCGGCGCGTTGCCGCTTTCACATACAGCGTTTTCAGGCCCGGTTCGCTATTGAGTGTGTGCCAGTCGGTGGTCATGGTCAGGCTCCCAAAACGCTTTGCCCACAGACGCGCAACGCCTGCCCGGTAAAGGCTCCGGTGCCCGGTTGTGCCAGCCAGGCCACGGCTTCGGCGACGTCTTGCGGCAGGCCGCCCTGGCCCAATGAACTCATGCGCCGCCCGGCTTCGCGCAGGCCGAAGGGCAGGTGCGCGGTCATCTGGGTTTCGATGAACCCTGGCGCTACGGCATTGATGCTGATGCCGCGCTCACTCAGCAGCGGCGCCCAGGCCTGGGCCAGGCCGATCAACCCGGCCTTGCTCGCCGCGTAATTGGTTTGTCCGCGATTGCCGGCGATGCCGCTGATGGACGCCAGCAGGATCACTCGGCCGTTGTCGCGCAAGGTGCCGCTGTCGAGCAAAGCCTTGGTCAATACTTGCGGCGCGTTGAGGTTGACCGCCAGCACCGCGTCCCAGAATTCCGGGGTCATATTGGCCAGGGTTTTGTCCCGCGTGATGCCCGCGTTGTGAACCACGATATCGACGCCGTCGGGCAAGTGTTCGATCAATTGTGCGGCGGCATCTTCGGCGCAGATGTCCAGTGTGATGCCGCGCCCGCCGAGGCGTGCGGCCAGGGCCTCGAGATCGTTCTTGGCCGGTGGCACGTCGAGCAGGATTACCTCGGCGCCGTCGCGGGCCAGGGTTTCGGCGATCGAGGCGCCGATGCCGCGTGCCGCGCCCGTCACCAGTGCCTTGCGTCCCGACAAGGGGCGACTCCAGTCCATCACCTGCGCCTCACACGCCTTCAAGCGAATGACTTGTCCGGAAATGAACGCGCTTTTTGGCGAGAGGAAAAACCGCAATGGGCCTTCCAGTTGATCTTCGGCACCTTCGCCAACATAGATCAGCTGCAAAGTACCGCCGCTGCGCAGTTCCTTGGCCAGCGAACGGCTGAAACCTTCCAGGGCGCGTTGGGCGCTGGCGGCGAACGGGTCGCTCAAGGTCTCTGGCGCCCGGCCCAGAATCACCAGATGCGCATGGTGATCGAGGTTTTTCATCAGCGGCTGGAAGAACTCGCGCAGCTGTTTCAGCTGATCGACCTGTACCAGATCGCTGGCGTCGAACACCACGGCTTTGAGTTTCTGGCCGTGGCCGGGAATCCACGCGGTGGCCAGGGTCGGATCGGTGCCGTAGCTGTAAATCGTGTCGGTCAGGCGGTTGGCGAGAGTGCTGACTTTTTCCGCCAACGGGCCACCGCCAATCAACAGCGCCCCCTCGATAGGCCGCAGCCGGCCTGCTTGCCAGCGTTCCAGTCGTACCGGCGACGGCAGACCCAGGGCACCGACCACACGATGGCCGATGGACGAATTGGCGAAGTCGATATAGCGGTCAGACATGAATCACGCTCCAGCAGCTGGGGTTAAAAGTGTGGACCATGAACGGCAATTAGTCGTTCGACCCACGAGATACGGCCTACGCTTGATCATTGCAGGTTAGTTTGAGATTGGGTTTAGCAGGACTTTCAGGAAATGCAGCCCCCTGTGGGTTTGGTGTTCATATTTGGTTAAAAGGAGCTTTTTCATGACTCAGCTGCGCCGCGTCGCGATTATCGGTGGTAACCGTATCCCCTTTGCCCGGTCCAACGGGCCGTACGCCACTGCCAGTAACCAGGCGATGTTCACCGCAGCGCTGGAAGGCCTGATCGAGCGCTATAACCTGCACGGTGTGCGCATGGGTGAAGTGGCGGCAGGTGCATTGCTCAAGTATTTGCGGGACTACGGCCTGACCCGCGAATGCGTGCTCGGCTCGCGGTTGTCGCCGATGACGCCGGCCTACGACATCCAGCAAGCCTGCGGCACGGGGCTGGAGGCGACATTGTTGGTGGCGAACAAAATCGCCCTGGGCCAGATCGAATGTGGCATTGCCGGCGGCGTCGACACAGCCTCAGACGTGCCGATCGGGGTCAACGAAAGCCTGCGCAAGATCCTCCTGCAAGCCAACCGCGCCCGAAGCACCGCTGACAAACTGAAAACCTTCCTGCAACTGCGTCCCCGCCACTTGATGCCCGACTTTCCAAGCATCGGCGAGCCGCGCACCAACCGGTCGATGGGCGAACACTGTGAAATGATGGCCCAAACCTGGAGCATCCCGCGTGACGAGCAGGATCAGCTGACTCAGGAAAGCCATCAGAAACTGGCCGCGTCCTACGCCGAAGGCTGGCACAACGATTTGATGACGCCGTTCCTCGGCCTGACCCGGGACAACAACCTGCGCCCGGATCTGACCCTGGAAAAACTCGCCTCACTGAAACCGGCCTTCGAGAAAAGCGCCAAGGGCACCCTGACCGCGGGCAACTCCACGCCACTCACCGATGGTGCGTCGGTGGTGTTGCTGGGCAGTGAAGAATGGGCGAAAGAGCGCGGCTTGCCGATCCTTGCCTATTGGCGTGACGGCGAGGCGGCAGCGGTGGATTTCGTCAACGGTGCCGAAGGCCTGCTGATGGCGCCGGCTTATGCCGTGCCGCGGTTACTGGCGCGCAACGGCCTGACCTTGCAGGACTTCGATTACTACGAAATCCACGAAGCGTTCGCCGCGCAGGTGCTGTGCACATTGAAGGCCTGGGAAGATCCGGAGTTCTGCAAAACCCGCCTCGGCCTCGACGCACCGCTGGGCTCCATCGACCGCAGCCGCCTGAACGTCAAGGGCAGCTCACTGGCCGCCGGGCATCCGTTTGCCGCCACCGGTGCACGCATCGTCGCCAACCTGGCGAAGCTGCTGGACGCGGCGGGCAAGGGCCGAGGGTTGATCTCGATCTGCGCAGCGGGCGGTCAGGGCGTGACGGCGATTATCGAGCGCTGATTGCTGATTACTGGGGGTTGAGCACTGCCGCGCGTTGCTGCGCGGCCAGTTCCCGGTTGCGGTTGGCATAACCCTCGGCCATCACCGAGCAGACGATCAGCTGCAACGGGTGATAGATCATGATCGGCAGCAGGATCAAGCCAAGGCCGGGGTTGGCGCCGAAAATCAGTGCCGCCATCGGCGCACCGGCCGCCAGGGATTTCTTGCTGGCGCAGAACACCGCGGCAATCTCATCGGCAGGGCTGAACTTCAGCGCACGAGCGGTGCGGGTGGTCATCCACAGAATGATTGCCAGCAAAATCGCACTGCCCATCAGCGCAGTCAAAATCACGCTGTTGCCCTGTTGCTGCCACATCCCCGACACCATCGAATTGCAAAACGCCGAGTACACCAGCAGCAGAATCACCAGTTTGTCGGCGATGTTGGTGTAGCGCTTGTGCCGAGCGAAAAACTTGCCCAGGAACGGCCGCAGCAATTGCCCGAGCACCAGCGGCAACAGCAACATCGCGCACAAGTCGAGCAGGGTTGAGCCCAGATCGATACCACCCGCGCCGCTGCCGACCACGAAACTCACTAGCAACGGCGTCAGAAAAATCCCCAACACACTGGACAGGCTCGCGTTGAGAATCGCTGCCGGTACGTTGCCGCCCGCGCTGCCGGTCAGGGCCACAGATGAGGAAATGGTCGAAGGCAGGGCGCAGAGGTAGAGGAAGCCGAGCATCAGCAGTGAGGGAATGTGCGAACCCAGCAGTTTGTCGCTCAGCAGCCAGATCAATGGAAACACCGCAAAGGTGAAGATTTGAACCATCACGTGCAGCTTCCAGTTTTTCAGTCCGTGGCTGATCTGCTCGCTGGAGAGGTTGACCCCATGGAGGAAGAACACCAGAAACACGCCGATGTTAATCACATACTCCGCGTGCATCCCGCCGCCGGTGGCGCCGAAGGTCGGGAAGAAATACGCCAGCAGCGTGGCGAGCAGCATGCCGCACAAGAACCAGTCGGTGACCACGCGTTTGAGGTGTTTGAAGGCATGCATGACCGGCACCGAATAGGTTTGTAAGAATTGATGACTTAGCCTAACGTCGGCCTCATCAGCCGTCTTGCGACATAAGGCCAATCAATGCCGACTAACGGACAACTTTCCCTCGAGCGGACCATCCCGGCGCTAACGGCGTTGCCGCGTCCGTTGTATGCGCGTGCGGAAAGTCTGAACGCTGGTTCGTGGACACCGCCGCATCGTCACGATTGGGTGCAGTTTTCCTACGCCATCAGCGGCGTTCTCGGTGTGCATACCGCCGAGGGCAGTTTCTTTGCGCCGCCGCAGTGGGGCATCTGGATTCCGGCGGATCTCGAGCATCAGGTCGTGACCTCAATGCGTGCCGAGATGCGCAGCCTGTACGTGCGCCGCGAGGATTGCCAATGGGCGGACGGGCGTTGCCGGGTGCTGGAAGTCACGCCATTGGCACGGGAACTGATCAAGCGTTTTTGCCTGTTTCCGGTGGAGTATCCACAGGGCGAAAGCCAGGAGGCGCGGTTGGTGGGCGTGCTACTGGATCAGTTGGCGAGTCTGCCGGAGGTGGGTTTTTCTCTGCCGCTGCCCCGGCATGAACGGTTGTTGGGCTTGTGCAACGAACTGATCGACAGCCCTGAGCGCAATGCGACCTTGCAGGAGTGGGCCGAGCGTTTGGGCACGTCGGAGAAAACCCTGATGCGCTTGTTCCAGCGTGAAACGGGGTTGAGCTTCCGTGGCTGGCGGCAGCGCATGCGGCTGCTGTCGTCGTTGAGTTTGCTGGAGGAGGGGAACAGCGTGACCCATGCCGCGCTGTCTTGCGGGTATGACTCGACGTCGGCGTTTATTGCGGCGTTCAAGGGATTGTTCGGGTTTACCCCGGGGGAATTGTTCAGGCAGTGACGGCCTCATCGCGGGCAAGCCCGCTCCCACAAGGACAACGCAAACCCTGTGGGAGCGCTACCGGGATTTTGGATCAGGTTCTGAACCGCCGAACCAACCCATCCAGCTCATTCGACAACCCTGCCAGGCTCTGAGAATCCAGCCGCGCCGAGTTCGCCAGTTCTGCCACCAACTGCGCATCGCCATGAATCTGGCTGATGTGGCGATTGATGTCTTCCGCCACTTGATGCTGTTCTTCCGCCGCCGTGGCTATCTGAGTGTTCATGTCACGAATCACATCCACCGATTCACGAATCTGCCCGAAGCTGCTGCGCGCCTCGCCGATGCGCGTCACCGATTGCTGAGACACTTCCAGGCTCGCATGCATTTGCTGCGTCACCTGGCTGGTGCGTTTGGCCAGGTTACCGAGCAGCCCGTCGATTTCCGCCGTGGAGTCGGCCGTCCGTTTGGCCAGGGCGCGAACTTCATCCGCCACCACCGCAAAACCACGACCCTGTTCACCCGCCCGAGCCGCTTCGATGGCGGCGTTCAGTGCCAGCAGGTTGGTTTGTTCAGCGATGGAACGAATGGTCCCGAGGATCGACTGAATATCGTTGCTATCGCGCTCGAGCTGTTGCATCGATTGCGCCGATTGTTCGATTTCCTGGCTCAAGCGGTCAACACTACTCACTGCGGCATCGATCTGCTGCTGACCTTCACGCGCCTGGCGCTGGCCGCTGTCGGCCGACTCGGCGGCCTGGCTGCAGGAGCGTGCGACTTCGTTGGCGGTGGCGACCATTTCATGGAACGCCGTGGACACCATGTCCACCGCTTCACGCTGGCGCCCGGCGGCTTCGGCCATGTCGCTGGACACTTGCGTCGAGCTCTGGGAGGTGGCGAGGATTTTGGTCGCGGCGCCGCCGATGCTTTGGATCAGGTTGCGAATCGCCGCCAGAAACTGATTGAACCAGTTGGCCAATTGAGCCGTTTCGTCGCTGCCACGGATTTGCAGGTTCTTGGTCAGGTCGCCTTCACCCTGGGCGATGCCTTCCAGACCGCTGGCCACGCTGCGGATCGGCCGCACGATCAGGCTGGCGAAACTGGCGCCGACAATGGCGAAGAACACCGCCAGTACCGCCGCAATGATTGCGATCAGCCAGGTCAGTTGAGTGGCCGAGCTCATCACGTCGGTCTGTTTGATCAGGCCGATAAAGGTCCAGCCCAGTTGTTCCGACGGCCAGACGTTGGCCATGTAGCGTTCACCATTGAGCTCGACTTCCACCAGCCCTTTGCCGGCCTTGGCCAGTTGCGCGTAACCGTCGCCGAGACTGGTCAAGGCTTTGAAGTTGTGTTCCGGTTGTTTCGGGTCGACCAGCACTTTGCCGGTGTTTTCCACCAGCATCAGGTAGCCGGTTTCGCCGAGTTTGATCTGTTTGACGATTTCGGTGAGCTGCTTGAGCGTCACGTCGATACTGACCACGCCGCCGTTGGTGCCCAGTTTGTTGTCGATGGTGCGCACGGTGCTGACGTAAGTCGCGTCATCCTGAGCCCAGTAATAGGCCTCGGTGCGAAATGGTTTGCCGGGTTTGGCCTGCGCGGCTTTGTACCAAGGGCGCTGGCGCGGATCGTAATTGCTCAGCTTCGCATCGTCCGGCCAAGACACGTAACCGCCCGCCGCCGTACCGAGGATGGCATAGGCGTAGGCCGGGTGGCTGTTGCCCAGGTCCTGGAGGAGGGCGAAGACCTTTTTGTCCGACTCGCCTTGGGGAATGCTCTCGGCGTTGGCGCTCATGTAGGTCTTGAGGCTGTCGTCGGAGTCCTTGATCAGCGGTTGGGTGGCCAGGTAATCGACGTTCTGGCTGATGCCGTCAAAGAACAGCTGCATCGCATTGCTGACCTGACGAATTTCGCGGCCACTGCCATCGACAAAATTATCCTTGGCATCGCTGCGCAAGTTCAGCACCACAAGGGTGGCGACCAGCACCACGGGCAAGCAGGCGATGATTGCAAACGCCCAGGTCAACTTCTGTTTGATGTTCATCCGCGCTCCAGTTTTTTCTTGTAGGCCCACGCAGTGCAGATGACTCGCGGATTGTTGGCAGCCGAAAACGTTCGATACCCCGATCCTTGAGTGCGCCCTCGTTATCATTGTCGGGGCGATTGTCGGACAATTCCTTTTCTCTCTAATGACTTCGGCTGAGGAACGTGGAAATTTAGGCCTGTTGAGAAAAATCCGGCGAAGGGTAGGGGCTACATGTCAGATTCTGTCGCAAATGCCCCTGTAGCCCTTCGTCAACAAGTGGCGCAGGCTCAGCTATGATCCTGAGCGGTCAATGAGTTGTGCCCGATTAATCCGGCACATTGTGTGCTTCTTGATGTTCATGGGAACGTTCATAGGTCGGCAACCCCTCCCGCGAATGAGAGGATTGCCGTATAACGAATGACTTTCGCGTGTTTGGTAATAAAGGACCCACAATAAAAGCTGATGAAGACTCCAAAACGCATTGAACCCCTGATCGAGGACGGTCTGGTCGACGAGGTGCTGCGCCCACTCATGAGTGGTAAAGAAGCAGCTGTTTATGTGGTGCGCTGCGGCAACGAGCTGCGTTGTGCCAAGGTCTACAAGGAGGCGAATAAACGCAGTTTTCGTCAGGCGGCCGAGTATCAGGAAGGCCGTAAGGTGCGCAACAGCCGGCAGGCTCGAGCGATGGCCAAGGGCTCCAAGTTCGGCAAGAAAGAAACCGAAGACGCCTGGCAGAATGCCGAAGTGGCGGCGTTGTTCCGGCTGGCCGGTGCCGGTGTGCGCGTACCCAAGCCGTATGACTTCCTCGAAGGCGTGCTGCTGATGGAGCTGGTGGCCGACGAGTACGGCGATGCCGCGCCGCGTCTGAACGATGTGGTGCTGGAGCCGGACCAGGCGCGCGAATATCACGCGTTTCTGATTTCGCAGATCGTGCTGATGCTGTGTACCGGTTTGGTGCACGGTGACCTGTCCGAGTTCAACGTGCTGCTGACGCCGACCGGCCCGGTCATCATCGACCTGCCGCAAGCGGTGGATGCGGCGGGCAATAACCACGCGTTCAACATGCTGGAACGGGACGTGGGCAACATGGCGTCGTACTTTGGTCGCTTTGCACCGGAGTTGAAACGCACCAAGTACGCCAAGGAAATGTGGGCATTGTACGAAGCTGGTACTTTGCACCCGGCCAGTGTGTTGACCGGCGAGTTCGACGAGCCGGAAGAACTGGCGGACGTCGGCGGGATCATGCGCGAGATCGAGGCGGCCCGTCTTGATGAAGAGCGTAAGCAAGCGATTCGCGCTGCTGACGACGCGCCACCGAGCAAAGCCGAAGAGCCGCCTCCACCGTGGATGCAGTAATCGGTTGACCCAAAACCCGGCCTCGGCCGGGTTTTTTGTAGATGCTTTTTTTTCGGATCGCGTCGTCTGCATCGCGGGCAAGCCCGCTCCCACAAGTTTTGTGTTGCACCCGGATTCTATGATCGACACCTGACCTGTGGGAGCGTGGCTTGCCCGCGATGGCGTCAGACCAGACAATCCACAACGGCGATACTCACCACACTCAAGGACTGAATGTGAATTCCACCCGCAATGCCCAACTGATCATCGCCGCCCGGCTGATTTCGGACTTCGGCGCTTTCCTCAACATGGTCGCCCTGGCCACTTACGTCTATCTGCTCAGCAACAGCGCCATGAGCGTCGGCATCTTCCTCGCCAGCCGTGTAGCCGGGGGGATCTTTGCCAGTCTGATTGGCACCCGGTTCTATCGCCGTTGGGCCGGGCGCCTGCCGCTGATTGCCTTCGACCTGCTGCGCGCCGGTTTGCTGGGCCTGCTGCTGGTGTTGCCGGTCACTCAACAAGCGCTGCTGCTACCGCTGATCGCGTTCGGCCTGGGGTTTGGCAATTCGATGTTTGCCATCGGCCTCAACAGCCAATTGCCGCACATGATCGATAAGGCGCAGTTGCTCAAGACCAACGCCTGGATTACCTCGGCGTCGTCTGCGGCGATGGTCGGCGGGAGTCTGGTGGCGGGGTTGTTGGTGGCCGGGTTTGGCTTTGAAACGGTATTTGCCCTGAACGTGGTCACTTACCTGCTGGCGGCGTTGTTGATTGTGCCGCTGCGGTTTTCCAGACCTGAACCCAGTGATGAGCCCTTTCACAAACAAGGCGAATGGTCAGCCCTGCGTCAGGGTTTGCGCACGGCGCCGGTGCTGGCGGCGATGCTGGCTGTTGCCATGGCCGACACTTTGGGCAGCGCCGGGCACAACGTCGGCCTCCCGATCATTTCAAAACTGCTGACACCCGAGTCGGCCAGCACCACCCTGGGCCTGATGCTGGCGGTCTGGGCCATCGGAAAATTCATCGGAGCACGAATCGCCAGTCGCCTGAAAGGTACGGACAACGCGCACCTTGAACGGCGATTTTTCTTCGGCGTGTTGCTGATGTCCTGCGGCTTCATCCTGATGTTCCAACAGCAAACCCTTTACGGCTTGTTGCTGTTTTCATTGCCCGCAGGCTTGGGTGACGGCTTCTCGGAAGTCGGCCTGATGTCGCGCCTGCAACGTGAACCGGACAACCTGCGCCTGCCGATTTTCAGCTTTCTGACGCTGCTGCAAATGACCGGGTTCGGCATCGGCATGTTGATCGCCGCGCCGTTCTATTCCTGGTGGACGCCCGGCGCGGTGGTGCTGTTGTTTCACGGCATTCCCCTCACCACGTTGCTGGTGGCGAAGGGGTTGGCGCTCAGGAATGGGCGGGTTCGGCGCAGCAGCCCGACGCCAGCTCCTTGAGGATCGGGCAGTCCGGGCGGTGGTCGCCGTGGCAATGTTCTACCAGGTCTTGCAGGGTGTCGCGCAGTTGGCCGAGTTCGCGAATCTTCTGGTTCAGCTCGTCGATGTGCTGACGGGCCAGCGCCTTCACATCGGCGCTGGCTCGCTGGCGGTCTTGCCAGAGGGTCAGCAGTTTGCCGACCTCTTCCAGCGAGAAACCCAAATCCCGAGAGCGCTTGATGAACGCCAGAGTATGCAGATCGTCGTCGCCATAGACCCGATAGCCACTGTCGGTGCGATGGGCTGCTTTGAGCAGGCCGATGGATTCGTAGTAACGAATCATCTTTGCGCTCAGACCACTCTGGCGGGCCGCTTGGCCAATGTTCATCGGTTGTCCTCCAGGTCTTTGGGTTTCCAGGTTTTCAACAGTAACGCATTGCTCACCACGCTGACGCTCGATAGCGCCATGGCCGCGCCGGCCAGCACCGGGTTGAGGAAGCCGAACGCCGCCAGTGGCAGGCCGATCAGGTTATAGACGAAGGCCCAGAACAGGTTTTGGCGAATCTTCGCGTAGGTCTTGCGGCTGATCTCCAGTGCCGCCGGCACCAGCCGTGGATCGCCGCGCATCAGGGTGATCCCGGCAGCGTGCATGGCGACGTCGGTGCCGCCACCCATGGCGATGCCGATGTCTGCCGCGGCAAGGGCCGGTGCGTCGTTGATGCCGTCGCCGACCATTGCCACCACGCCGGTTTTTTTCAGTGCGGCGACGGTGGCAGCTTTGTCCGCCGGCAATACTTCGGCGTGGACATCGCTGATGCCCAGCGCCTCGGCGACTACCTTGGCGCTGCCGCGGTTATCGCCGGTCAGCAGGTGGCTGCTAATGTTCCGTGCACTCAGCTGTTGCACCGCTTGCAAGGCGCCGGGTTTGAGCGTGTCACCGAAGGCGAACAGACCGAGCACTCGCGGTTCAGGGCTTTGTTCAATCAGCCAGGACAGGGTCCGGCCTTCGGTTTCCCAAGCGGTTGCGGAGTCGGCCAATGACCCGGTGCTCAGCCCGCTTTCTTCCAGCAGACGCCGATTGCCCAAAGCCAATCGCCGACCATCGAGATTGCCGGCAATACCGCGCCCGGTCAGCGATTGACTGTCGCTGACATCAGCCACGGTCAGGCCGCGCTCGGTGCAGGCATCCAGCACAGCCTTGGCCAACGGGTGTTCACTGCCGCGTTGCAGCGCACCAGCCATTTGCAGCAGAGCAGCTTCATCACCTTCGATGGCACTCAGATGAGCGATGCGCGGCGTGCCCGAAGTCAATGTGCCGGTCTTGTCGAACACCACGGCGCTGACTTCATGGGCACGCTCCAAAGCTTCGGCGTCCTTGATCAGAATCCCGTAGCGCGCCGCCACACCGGTGCCGGCCATGATTGCCGTCGGCGTGGCCAGCCCGAGTGCGCAAGGGCAGGCGATCACCAACACTGCGACCGCGTTGATCAACGCGGTTTCCAGTGGCGCGCCGTACAGCCACCAACCGATCAAGGTCACCAGCGCGATCAGCAGCACCGCTGGCACGAACACCTGGCTGACTTTATCCACCAGTTTCTGGATCGGCGCTTTCGCCGCCTGCGCGTCTTCCACCAGGCGGATGATCCGCGCCAGCACGGTTTCTGCGCCGAGCGCCAAGGTCCGAACCAGCAGCCGACCTTCGCCATTGATGGCGCCGCCGGTGACCTTGTCACCCGGCTGTTTTGGCACCGGCAGGCTCTCGCCGCTGATCAGTGCTTCATCCGCGTGGCTCTGGCCTTCCACCACTTCGCCATCCACCGGGAAGCGTTCACCGGGTTTGACCATGACCAGATCGTTGAGGCGCAAAGCGCTGATCGCAACGTCCTGTTCGCGGCCATTGATCACCTGAATGGCTCGCTCCGGACGCAAGGCTTCAAGGGCGCGGATGGCGCTGGCGGTCTGGCGCTTGGCGCGGCTTTCCAGGTATTTGCCCAGCAGCACCAAAGCGATCACCACCGCCGAGGCTTCGAAATACAGGTGCGGCAGGCGGCCGGCGGCGGTGGCCCACTCGTAAACGCTCAAACCGTAGCCGGCGCTGGTGCCCAGGGCTACCAGCAAATCCATGTTGCCGGCACCGGCGCGCACGGCTTTCCACGCAGCGACATAGAAGCGCGCGCCGAAGATGAACTGCACCGGTGTGGCCAACGCGAACTGCACCCACGCCGGAAGCATCCAGTGCACGCCGAAAGGTTGCAGCACCATCGGCAGCACCAGCGGCAAAGCGAGGGCGATAGCCGCCAGCAAAGCCCAGCGTTCACGGTGCAGTCGTTGCTGTTGATTGTCGATTTGCGGGTGTTCGACTTCCCAGACGCTGGCGGAGTATCCGGCCTTGGTCACGGCGCCGATCAGGGTTTGCGGGTCGACCTGGCCGAGCAATTCGAGGTGGGCACGCTCGTTGGCCAGGTTGACGCTGACGCTCTTCACCCCCGGCACCTTGGCCAGTGCCCGTTCGACGCGGCCAACACAGGACGCGCAGGTCATGCCGTCGATGCTCAATTCCAGGGTCTGCTGTGGCACGCTGTAACCGGCCTGCAGCACCGCGTCCATCAAGGCCGGCAGGCTGTCACTGGGCGCTTGAACCCGGGCCTGTTCGGTGGCCAGGTTGACGCTGACGGCCGTGGCGCCGAGAACTTTGCTCAAGGCACGCTCGACACGCCCGGCGCAACTGGCGCAGGTCATGCCGGCAATCGGCAGATCGAAGGTGGTGGATTCGGACATCGGTCACGCTCCCTGTAGAAATTACCTACAGGATCAACCTTGCCATGCGGGCAAGGTCAAGCGCCATGTCTCAGATCAAAAGATCGCAGCCTGCGGCAGCTCCTACATTGACAGCGTGTTAACCCGATCCCGTAGGAGCTGCCGCAGGCTGCGATCTTTGTTACAGGCGACTCAATATTCGAGGGCGGCAGGTTTGAGGTACATCCCTTCCTGCGTCATCGCAATCCGGAACTTCAACACATCCCCGGCCTTGAGCGTGATGTTCTGCGAACCCGGCGCGAGCATGCCCGGGTTGCAACCCGGCGCCTGGCCCGGCAGCAGTTTGAGACGCAGGGACACATTGCCCGGCGGCAGGTTGAACGAGGTGCTCTGTTCCTGGAACAGTCGCGCCGATAGCTGATCCTGGATGTACACGCCGATCTCGCAGGAAGTCGAAACCTCCAGACGCTCGCGGGAAATGATCAGCACGCCGTAGTCCTCCCCGGCGGCTTGGACCGAAGGTGTCGCGGCAAATAGGCTGAGGAAGCCAAACAGGCTGAGAGCTGACCAGCGCATGGCTGAATCTCCTGAGGTCGAGTCATAGATGGACGCAGCTTGGCCGAGCACGGCGCCGATTGCCAGCCCGGCAGCTTGCCTCAGAACTTGACCTTGCCATGGTGGCAAGCTCGAGACTGCCCTCAACCCGATTAAAGGGCCCCATTAAGGAGACGTCCCATGCAAGTGTTCAACGTTGAAGGCATGTCCTGCGGTCATTGCGTCAAGGCCATCACTCAGGCGCTGCAAGCCAAGGATCCCGCGGCCAGCGTGCGCATTGATCTGGCGGCAAAAGAAGTCGGCGTTGAAAGTGCGCTGACGGCCGATCAGGTGATCGCCGCGATCAGCGAAGAGGGTTATGGCGTCAAACTGGCCTGAGTTTTTTAATAGTTAGCGACCTAACGGAATGTTCAAGGCGTCCACGCCCGGCTAGACTGTTGGCCTGCCGATCCATGGCCAACCTGCATGCCTAACCTGGACGCCTGATGAACTTTCGCACAATCATGATTCTCGGCGCCTTGAGCGCTTTCGGTCCGCTGGCGATCGATTTCTATTTGCCGGCATTCCCGGCGATGGCGCTCGCTTTCGGCACCGACGAAAAACACGTTCAACTGACCCTGGCGGCCTATTTCCTTGGCCTGTCCATTGGCCAACTGGCGTACGGCCCGGTGGCTGATCGCTTCGGGCGACGGATTCCCTTGCTGACAGGTGTCGGCTTGTTCACCGTCGCTTCATTGGCCTGTGCTTATGCGCCGACTCTGGAGTGGCTGATTGGCGCACGTTTCGTCCAGGCGCTGGGCGGTTGCGCGGGCATGGTGATTTCGCGGGCGGTGGTCAGCGATAAATGCGATGCGGTGGGTTCGGCGAAGGTCTTTTCGCAGTTGATGCTGGTGATGGGCCTGGCGCCGATTCTTGCGCCGATGCTGGGCGGGTTGCTGGTCAACACGACTGGCTGGCAATCGATCTTTCTGGTGCTGACCGGTTTTAGTGCATTGGCAGGGTTGGCAGTGGCCCTCGGGCTGCCGGAAAGTCTGCCGGCCCATGTGCCGCGCCAACCGTTGTCGGGCGCGCTGCGTCAGTACGGTCGGTTACTGGCGGACCCGATCTTCCTCGGCCATGCCCTGACTGGCGGTGTCGCCATCGCCGGGATGTTTGCCTACATCGCCGGTTCACCGTTCGTCTTCATCAAACTCTATGGCGTGCCGGCCGAGCATTTCGGCTGGCTGTTCGGCATTAACGCGGCGGGTTTCATTCTGGTGGCCCAGGTAAATGCCCGAATGCTGGCCAAACGCGGTCCGGCTTTTTTACTGGCGCGTACCGTCTGGTTCTATCTGGCGGGCGGTCTGGCCCTGTTGGCGGTCAGCGCGTTGCATACCGCGCAGTTGTGGCCGTTGCTGATTCCGCTTTTCCTCTGCATCGCCAGCCTGGGTTGTATTGTGCCCAACGCCTCAGCCTGCGCCATGAACGGGCAGGGCGCGCGGGCGGGCAGTGCCTCGGCGATGCTCGGTTGCCTGCAGTTCAGCGTTGCCGCCGGGGCCGCAGCATTGGTGGGGGTTTTGCATGATGGCAGCGCCATGCCGATGGCCATGGTCATCAGCCTGTGCGGGATTCTGGTGGTGAGCGCGGCAACGCTCACCCGACGTTTGCAAAATGCCCGGGCGCTGACGCAAGCCCAAGTCTGAGGACGGGACTCAGCCAGCAGCGCGATGCTGACGGTCGGGAATCTGATGGGGCGCGTGCAAGCGCGCTTCAAGCGTTTTAGTGAAGGCCAGGGCTTCGGCCTCACTGCGGAACGTCACAGCGTGTTGATCCAGGCGGACCTGCCAGCGGGATGTTGCTACTTCTTTTATCAGGATCTTCATTGCTGAACTCCTTTCGTAAAAGACGTCTCGTAAAAGACATCACGTAAATGATTGTTCGCAGAGTCTTCGATTGTAGACCTGAATACGATCGCAATTGTGACAACGGTCAATTCTCTGACTGACGGCAAAAGATCGCCATCCCCTGTAGGAGCTGCCGAAGGCTGCGATCTTTTGATCTTGTGTTTTTAAAGCAAAATCAAAAGATCGCAGCCTCCGGCAGCTCCTACTCTTCAGAACCCTTCAAGCACAATCTTGCCCTTGGACTTGCCGCTCTCCAACAGCTCATGGGCACGCCGCAGGTTAGCCGCGTTGATGGTTCCGAAGTGCTCGCCGACCGTGGTTTTCAGCGTGCCCGCATCGATCAGCCCGGCGACGCGGTTGAGCAGTTTGTGTTGCTCGATCATGTCTGCGGTTTCGAATAGCGAGCGGGTGTACATGAACTCCCAGTGCAGCGACAGGCTCTTGCGCTTGAGCTTGGTCACGTCCAGCGATTTCGGATCGTCGATCAGCGCCAGTTTGCCTTGCGGCGCCAACGCCTCCACCAATTGATCCAGGTGTTGATCGGTCTGGGTCAGGCTGGCGACGTGAGTCACCTGCTCGAACCCCGCACGTTTGAGTTCTTCACTCAGCGGCTGGCTATGATCGATCACCTGATCGGCGCCCAGGTCACGCACCCAACTCTGGGTCTGGGCACGGGAGGCGGTGCCGATGACCTTCAGCCCGGTGAGCTGGCTGGCCAATTGCGTGAGGATCGAACCCACACCGCCAGCGGCACCGACGATCAGCAGGCTCTGGCCCTCATCGGTTTTGCCTTCGCGCACTTGCAGGCGCTCGAACAACAGTTCCCACGCGGTGATGGCGGTCAGGGGCAGGGCGGCGGCTTCGGCGAAACCGAGGGTTTTCGGCATATGGCCGACGATTCGCTCATCCACCACATGCAGCTCGCTATTGCCGCCGGCACGGGCGATGGAGCCGGCGTAGAACACTTTGTCGCCAGTCTTGAACAAGGTCACTTCGCTGCCGACGGCCTTGACCACACCGGCCACGTCCCAGCCCAGCACCTTTGCCGCGCCACCTTCAGGCTGGACGTTCTGGCGAACTTTGGTGTCCACCGGGTTGACCGAGATGGCTTTGACCTCCACCAACAGGTCGCGCGGGCCAGCGACCGGTTCTGGCAGTTCGATGTCTTGCAGGGATTTTTCGTCGCTGATGGGCAGGGAGGCGTAGTAGGCAATGGCTTTCATGTGGGGTCCTCAGAGGGAATGATTTCGATGGGACAGATGATTGGTTATTTCCCGGCAAGATAAAACCCGCTAAAAGAGCAGTCTCTTTCAATATTTTTTTGATAATCGGGGCTGGCGATGTTGCGTTTCGATGACTTGCAGTTGTTCGTTCGGGCTGCGGACCTGGGCAGTCTGTCGGCGGCGGCGCGGGTGATGGATATGTCGGCGGCGGTGGCCAGTGCGGCGTTGAAGCGCATCGAACAACAACTCGGCGCGCGCTTGCTCGCCCGCTCTACCCGTAGCCTGCGCTTGACCGCTGAAGGCGAGGGCTTTCTGGAATACGCCCGGGCAGCCTTGAGCAATCTTGATGAAGGTCGCCGCCTGCTGGCCAGCGGGCAGGATCAGGTCAGCGGGATTTTGCAGCTGTCGGCGCCTTCGGACTTCGGTCGCAACCTGCTGTTGCCGTGGCTCGACGAGTTTCAGCGTGAACATCCGAAACTAACGGTTCGGTTGCTATTGGGCGACCGCATCGCCGACCTGTTCCGCCAACCGGTGGACATTGCCCTGCGTTATGGCGAGCCGGAAGACTCAAGTCTGGTGGCGTTGCCCATCGCTCCGCAAAACCGTCGCGTGCTCTGTGCGGCGCCGAGTTACCTGGCCCGGCATGGCGAACCTCGGCATCTGGAGCAACTGGCTCAGCAAAATTGCCTGTTGTTCATGCTCGGCGGCCGGGTCCACGATCACTGGAGTTTCCACGATGGCAAACGTGAAGTGAGCCTGACGGTCAGTGGCGATCGTTTCAGTGACGACGCCGATGTTGTGCGTCTGTGGGCCATAGCGGGGGCGGGGATTGCGTATAAGTCCTGGCTCGATGTCGCTGCCGATGTGCTGGCCGGTCGGTTGAAAGTGCTGATGCCGGAGCTGCTCTGTGAGCGCGCACCGCTGAATTTGCTGTGCGCCCATCGCGCACAATTGAGTAAGCCGGTGAACCTTTTGCGGGAAATGCTTGCCAGCCGATGCGCTCGTATAAGCAGTCAATTTCCGACTAAATCGGATGTCGATCATTAGTCGCAGGCAAATAGCGAAATTTCTGTCAGGAACTATCACCACCAATGGATCCCCGAGGGCAGGAACCGGCGGTTAACCCGCTTATACTAGCGCTCGCCTCATGTACGCACCGTCGACCTCGCAATGGCGAGTTCAGGTTCGATTCGGTCAGACCCATGGTCATCACCGGACCTTCATTGCACCCGCGAAGCAATGGCCTGGGTGAGTGGGTGCCTTTGCCGGTTTATGGCGGTTTTCGCGTCTTGGCCGACGACACATTACTGGTCAAGATGTCTCTGAGCAGTAGACGAAACGATTCAACAGGGAGTGAATACATGGAACATGCACCTTGCATCAGCCAGATCGCCACATTGCTGGCTGACCCAAAGCGCAGCGCAATGATGTGGGCCTTGATGGACGGCTCGGCGCGGCAAACCGAAGAGCTGGCGTTGCTGGCCGGCCTGTCGCCGTCTTCGGCCAGTGCGCATTTAGGGCGTTTGTCCGCCGGAGGTCTGTTGAAAGTCGAAACCCGTGGACGCAAGCGGTTTTTCCGGCTTGCCGCGCCCGAAGTCGGCGCCGCGATAGAGGCCTTGGCCAGCGCGACCCTGGCCAGCGCGCCTCGGGATATTCCAGAGGTTTTCAAACGCACCAGCCCTATCGCCAAACCTCAGGCGGCGCCTTCGTCATTGCTGCGGGCCAGGCTCTGCGACGACCATCTGGGCGGCACCCTGGCCGCCGATCTTTACCAGCGTCTGCTGGATGCGGGGTGGATCGAGCAACTCGATCAACGGGTCATGATCACTCACAAGGGCGCCACACAATTGGCCACACGCGGTGTGTTCATCCAGGCGCTGGCTCATCGCAACAGCAGAGTCGCCTGCGCTTGCCCGGACTGGAGCGAAAGACGCCCGCACATGGGTGGCTCATTGGGCGCAGCGTTGTTGCAGTTGTTCATGCAATCCGGCTGGTTGAGCCTGCCCAACGATTCGCGAGCGTTGCAGATCACCGCTGCGGGGCAACGGGAAATCCATCGCTTCGCCAAGGAAACCGAACTGGAAATGGCGCTTTAGAGCCATTGAGATGCGACGTCCGGGATCTTTGTTTCAGGCGTCGTTCAGAGCTGTGGACAGGTCGTATTCAGCAATAATCCCCAGCCGCTATCGCGCACACTCGATCCGGGGACTTTCAGGATTGGGGGGATGTGGCATGGAAACACGAAGCTTCAGCGCGGCAGAACGACTGGAACGGCTGCCCATCAGCGGTTATCACCGCATCATTTTCATCATCATTGCCTTGGCGTTTTTCTTCGACTCCATGGACCTGGCGATGATGACCTTCCTCCTCGGCTCGATCAAAACCGAGTTCGGCCTGAGCACGGCGCAGGCCGGATTGCTGGCCAGTTCGAGTTTCTTCGGCATGGTCATGGGCGCATCGCTGTCCGGTATGTTGGCCGACCGCTTCGGGCGCAAACCGGTGTTCCAGTGGAGCATTGTGCTGTGGGGCATCGCCAGCTACCTGTGCTCCACGGCGCAGAACGTCGAAACGCTGACGCTATTCCGAGTCCTGTTGGGGATCGGCATGGGCATGGAGTTTCCGATTGCGCAGTCGATGCTGTCCGAGCTGATTCCGGCAAAGCGACGTGGGCGTTACATCGCATTGATGGATGGTTTTTGGCCCCTCGGTTTCGTCGCCGCCGGGGTGCTGTCGTACTTCCTGTTGCCGGTGATTGGCTGGCGCGACATCTTTCTGGTGTTGGCGGTGCCGGCGGTGTTCGTCCTGGCGATTCGTTTTTTCATTCCCGAGTCACCGCGCTGGCTGGAGCAGGCCGGGCATCATGACGCGGCGGATAAGGTCTTGCGCGGCATCGAAGCCCGGGTTCGGGCTTCACTGGGCCGTACGGAGTTGCCTGAACCGATTCGTCTGCCCCGGGTGGCGAGTCAACCGGGCACTTTCTTCTCTGCGCTACGAGAGATCTGGTCGCCGCAGTATCGCCAGCGCACGATGATGATCTGGAGCGTGTGGTTCTTCGCCTTGCTGGGTTTCTATGGCCTGACGTCCTGGCTCAGTGCGCTGTTGCAACAATCGGGTTTCGCCGTGACCCAGTCGGTGTATTACACGGTGCTGATTTCCCTCGGCGGGATTCCCGGTTTTCTCATGGCTGCCTGGCTGGTGGAGCGTTGGGGGCGTAAACCGGTGTGCGTCGTGACATTGCTCGGCGGTGGGGTCATGGCGTTTCTTTATGGCCAGAGTGCGGTGTTCGGCGGCAACGTCAGTCTGTTGATTACCTCGGGGCTGCTGATGCAGTTCTTCCTGTTCGGCATGTGGGCGGTGCTCTACACCTACACCCCTGAGTTGTACCCGACGTCGGCACGCGCCACGGGTTCGGGGTTCGCTTCGGCTATCGGCCGCGTGGGGTCGTTGCTCGGGCCGTTGGTGACCGGGCTGGTGTTCCCGATGACCGGGCAGGGCGGAGTGTTTGCGCTGGGGGCGATGTGTTTTGCGATTGCGGCGGGGGTGGTGTGGATGTTCGGGATGGAAACCCGGGGCAAGACGTTGGAAGAGTTGAGCGAAGTAGAGATCGTCGGCTGAACACAGTCCCTGTGGGAGCGGGCTTGCCCGCGATGAGGCCAACTGCCTCAACATTGAGTTGGCTGACAGTCCGCTATCGCGGGCAAGCCCGCTCCCACAGGTTATTCGGTGGCTTTTAAGGTTTGACCAATCTGGCATCCAGGCTGTTCTGCGCCAGGCGCTTGGCCTGATCCTGGGTCATCCCCAGATCGGTGTACAGCGCGTGGAAGTTCTCGGTGACATACCCGCCGAAGTAGGCCGGGTCATCGGAGTTCACCGTGACCTTCACACCGCGCTCGAGCATGTCGAGGATGTTGTGCTGGGACATGTGATCGAACACGCAGAGTTTGGTGTTCGACAACGGGCACACGGTCAGCGGGATCTGCTCGTCGATGATCCGCTGCATCAAACGCTCATCTTCGATGGCGCGAACGCCATGGTCGATGCGCTGGATTTTCAGCAGGTCGAGGGCTTCCCAGATGTACTCGGGCGGGCCTTCTTCACCGGCGTGGGCCACGGTCAGGAAGCCTTCGTTGCGCGCACGATCGAACACCCGCTGGAACTTGCTCGGCGGGTGGCCCATCTCCGAACTGTCCAGGCCCACGGCGACAAACGCATCGCGGAACGGCAATGCCTGGTCGAGGGTTTTCTGCGCTTCGTCTTCGCTCAAGTGACGCAGGAAACTGAGGATCAAACCACTGGTGATGCCCAGTTGCTGCTCGCCATCCTTCAGTGCGGCGGCGATGCCGTTGAGCACTACTTCGAACGGGATGCCACGGTCGGTGTGGGTTTGCGGGTCAAAGAACGGTTCGGTGTGAATCACGTTCTGCGCCTTGCAGCGCAGCAGGTAAGCCCAGGTCAGGTCGTAGAAATCCTGAGACGTGCGCAACACGTCGGCGCCCTGGTAATACAGGTCGAGAAACTCTTGCAGGTTATTGAAGGCGTAAGCCTTGCGCAGAGTTTCAACGTCGCTCCACGGCAGGGCGATCTTGTTGCGTTCGGCCAGGGCGAACAGCAGCTCAGGCTCCAGCGAACCTTCCAGGTGCAAGTGCAATTCTGCCTTGGGCAGAGCGTTCAGCCAGTCGTACATTTTTGAAATCTCATCAGGTGCAATGAGGGCATTCTACAGATGCCCGCAGAAACAATGAGCAAAACCTGACCAGCCGGTTCATTACACGGCTTCCTGTTCCCGTCGATAGGCGTAGGTATCGGCAAAGCGCGACAGCAGGAACTCGGCGCAGGTGGTGGCCGGATACTTCGCCGGATGCCGTTCGTCCTGGCAACCGGGCAGGCATTCGATGGGCGTGTCGGGGTGCGGTTCGGCAAAGAACGGCATCGAGTACCGATCCACCCCCTGCGGGCTGATCACCCGATGCGGCGTCGACAGGTAACGGTCGTTGCTCCAGCGCGCCATCATGTCGCCGAGGTTGACCACGAACGTGCCTTCGATCGGCGGCGCATCAATCCATTCGCCCTGCACGTTGCGCACTTGCAGACCTCCCGCGGCATCCTGATAGAGCAGGGTGATGCAGCCGTAATCGGTGTGAGCGCCGGCACCTTGCTGATCTTCGGTGCTGGCAGTATGGCGCGGCGGGTAATGAATCATCCGCAGCACGCTGACCGGTTCTTTGAATCGCGTATCGAAGAAGTCGCGCTCAATGCCCAGCGCCAGAGTCATGGCCCGCAACAGGGTTTGAGCGAGCGCCTGCATGTCGACGTAGTGTTGCTCCATCAGCGATTCCCAGCCGGGCATCGACGGATGACGGTTGGGACCGCGCAATGGTTTTTTCGCAATAACCTCGGGATGATCAGCCGGCAGGTGCAGGCCCATGTCGAAGGTTTCTTTCAGATCGCTGGGTTTGCTCGGGTCGAGTTGCTCGGTGGCGATGGCGCCATAGCCGCGGTGGTGGCGGGTCTGGGTGATGTCGATCTTGAGTTTTTCGGCGGCGGGCAGGGCGAAGAAACGTTGGGCATGGTCGAGCACGGCATCGATACGCGACGGGGCGATCGGGTGGCCCTTGATATAGAAAAAGCCCCATTCCCGGCAGGCATGGTCGATTTGTGTGGCGATCGATTGCCAGGCGTTTTGATCAGCGCTGTAGAGCGGGCTGATGTCGATGATCGGGAGGCTGTTCATGCGATTGTCCTGAAGAGTACGCAGATTGACAAAACACTGCAGAGCCCTGTGGGAGCGGGCTTGCCCGCGATGACGTCTGCACATCCAACATCTCTGTTGACTGAAAGTCCGCTATCGCGGGCAAGCCCGCTCCCACAGGTACTGTGTTTTGGTTCAAAGGAATTACTTCGGTATCTCGGCCTTCATGCCTTCGACGTAGTAATTCATCGACGCCAGTTCCGCATTGGTTGCCGTCGCGCCCGCCGGGATTTTCTCGACGCCGGCCTGGTCCTTGATCGGCCCGGTGAACGGATGCAACGCACCGCTCTTGATGTCGGCAATGATCTGTTCGGCTTCGGTTTTTACCGCAGCCGGCACCAGGTCGCTGATCGGCAACTCAACCGTGCCTTCCTTCAGACCGCCCCAGTAATCCTGGGATTTCCATGTGTGGTCGAGCACGCTTTGGGTCGCCTGAATGTAGTGCGGCCCCCAGTCGTTGACGATAGACGTCAGCACCGCTTTTGGCCCGAAGTGCGCCATGTCCGACGCATAACCGACGGCATACACGCCGCGCCGTTCGGCCGCCTGGATCGGTGCCGGGCTGTCGGTGTGCTGGAACACCACGTCCACGCCCTGGTCGATCAGCGCATTGGCGGCGTCGGCTTCCTTGCCCGGATCGAACCAGGAATTGACCCACACCACTTTGATCTCGGTGCCCGGGTTGTACTTGTTCAGGGCCAGTTGAATGGCGTTGATATCGCGAATGACTTCCGGAATCGGGAAAGAAGCGACGTAGCCGACTTTCTTGGTCTTGGTCATCTTCGCCGCGAGGAAACCGCCGACGTAGCGGCCCTCATAAGTGCGCGCCAGGTAAGTGCCAAGGTTCTTGTCCTGCTTGTAGCCGGTGGCGTGTTCGAAAGTCACCTTGGGAAATTGCTTGGCGACTTTCAGGGTCGGGTTCATGTAGCCGAAAGACGTGGTGAAAATCAGATCATATTTGTCCTTGGCCATGTTGCGGATCACCCGCTCGGCGTCGGCGCCCTCGGCGACGTTCTCCACGTAGTTGGTGGTGATCTGCTCGCCGAACTTCTTAGCCAGCGCCTTGCGTCCCTGTTCATGCTGATACGTCCAGCCGTGGTCACCGATCGGGCCGATATAGACGAAGCCGACTTTCAGCGGGTCGGCAGCACTGGCGGTCAGGCTGGCGCTCAGACCGATGGCTGCGGCGACAGCGCAAAGTAGCTGCTTCAACGGACGTTTATGCATGAACTGGAACTCCATTTTGTTGTGAGGTGTGCGAGGTCAATGCAAATTGCTGACCAACAGGACAACAAAATGATCGAAATCGCGTAACGGTCATCGCGGGCAAGCCCGCTCCTACATGACTTGCGCAAATCCTGTGGGAGCGGGCTTGCCCGCGAAGAGGCCCGCAAGGCCGATAAAAGTGCATGACCATGCGCAACTGCCATCCACTGGTGCGCTAAGGTGTAACGAAACGTTGGCGCCGCCCCGCAGTCAGTAGCTCATCACGCCGATTTCGCTCAGTTCGGCAAAAGGCCCGCGATGCTCACACTCATCAAGCAAGAAAAGTTTCTACTGCTGGCCCTGATCGCCGCCTTCGTCGCCTACCCGATGGAGCACTGGCTGCTGCACAGCGGCCAGACCATTGCCCTGAGCGCCGGCCTGGTGCTGATCGCGTTCATCGTCGCTGCCTCGATGCGCGTCGCCCATCATGCCGAACTGCTCGCCGAAAAAGTCGGCGACCCCTACGGCACAATGATCCTGACCCTGGCAGCGGTGTTGGTGGAAGTGGTGATCCTGGCGATCATGATGAGCAACGAAGCCTCAAAGACGCTGGTTCGCGACACGATTTATTCAGCGGTGATGCTCGACATCAACGGCATTCTCGGCCTGGCCGCGTTGATGGGTGGGCTCAAGCACGGCGAACAGTCTTACAACGACGACTCGGCGCGCAGCTACAGCGTGATGATCCTCACCGCCATGGGCGTTTCCATGGTGGTGCCGGAGTTCATTCCCGAGGCCAACTGGAAACTCTATTCAGCCTTCACCATCGGCGCGATGGTCGTGCTCTACGCTTTGTTCCTGCGCATGCAGGTCGGGCCTCATAGCTATTTCTTCAGCTACAGCTACCCGGAAAAGCGTCGCAGGAAGGAACCGGACGAGAAGCCCGAACCGATCAATCTGGCATTGAGCATCGGCACGTTGGTGTTTGGCGTGGTGGTGATCGGCGCATTGGCCGAAGTCATGTCCAAGACCCTCGATCTGGGCCTGGAAGGAACCGGAGCTCCGCCGGTGATCACGGCGATTCTGGTGGCGGCAATTTCCGCGGCGCCGGAGATTCTGACCGCGTTGCGGGCGGCACTGGCCAATCGCATGCAGTCGGTCGTCAACATCGCCATGGGCGCGTCGCTGTCGACGGTGATCCTGACGGTGCCGGTGATGGAAGCGATGGCGCTCTACACCGGCCAGCCATTTCAGATGGCGATGACCCCGGTGCAGACCGTTATGATCTTCATCACCCTGATCGTCAGCGCGATCAACCTCAATGATGGAGAAACCAACGCCATCGAAGGCATGACCCACTTTGTGCTGTTTGCGACGTTCATCATGTTGTCGTTGTTGGGCCTCTGAAACACCACAAGCCACTGTGGGAGCGAGCCTGCTCGCGATGGCGGTGTGTCAGGCACCATTAAACTGACTGACACTCCGTCATCGCGAGCAGGCTCGCTCCCACATGGGAAAGGTGTCGTATCAGACGCCGCTGATTAACTGCCGAGCCGCCTGGCTGTGATCGGCAATCAACCCTTTCAGATCCAGCCCCTCAACCTGTCCATCGATCACCCGCCACTTTCCGCCGACCATCACCCGGTCCGCCCGATCCGCGCCGCACAGCAGCAGCGCCGACACCGGATCATGGCTGCCGGAGAAGCGCAGTTCATCCAGTTTGAACAACGCCAGATCCGCCTGCTTGCCCACCGCCAGTTCACCGATATCGCTGCGCCCGAGCAAACTCGCCGAGCCCTTGGTCGCCCAGCCCAGTACCAACTCCGGCGTAATCTTTTCCGCGCCATAACGCAGCCGCTGGATGTACAGCGCCTGACGGGTTTCGAGGATCATGTTCGACGCATCGTTGGACGCCGAACCGTCCACGCCCAGACCCAGCAGCGCACCCGCAGCAGTCAGGTCCAGCGTCGGGCAAATGCCGGAGGCCAGGCGCATGTTCGAACTCGGGCAATGGCAAATACCCGTGCCGGCCGCGCCGAGACGGGCGATTTCGTCGGGGTTGAAATGAATGCCGTGGGCCAGCCAGGTGCGCGGGCCGAGCCAGCCGACGCTGTCCAGATAATCGACGGTACGCAGGCCGAAGCGCTGCAGGCAGAAGTCTTCTTCATCGAGGGTTTCTGCCAGATGCGTGTGCAGGCGCACGTCGAGGGAGTTCGCCAGTTCGGCGCTGGCGGACATGATCTCCGGGGTCACCGAGAACGGTGAGCACGGCGCCAGGGCGATTTGAATCTGCGCACCATCACCACGCTCGTGGTACGCGGCAATCAAACGTTGGCTGTCATCGAGGATCACTTCGCCTTCCTGGACGGTTTGCTGCGGAGGCAGGCCGCCGTCTTTTTCACCAAGGCTCATGGAACCGCGAGTGAGCATGGCGCGCATGCCCAGTTCGCGGACGCTCTCGACCTGTACGTCGATCGCGTTTTCCAGGCCTTCCGGAAACAGGTAATGGTGATCGGCCGCGGTGGTGCAACCGGACAGCAGCAACTCGGCCAACGCGACTTTGGTGGCGAGGGCAAGTTTTTCAGGGGTGAGGCGAGCCCAAACTGGATAGAGGGTTTTCAACCACGGGAACAACGGCTGATTAACCACCGGCGCCCAGGCACGGGTCAGGGTTTGATAGAAGTGGTGATGGGTATTAATCAGCCCTGGCAGGATCACATGTTCGCGCGCATCGAAAACGTGGTCACAGGGCGCGGAGGGTTGCTGGCCGGCGCTGAGCACTTCGACGATCAAACCGTCTTGCAGCACCAGACCGCCACGGGCATCGAGCGCGTTGGCCGTGAAAATGGCGAGGGGATTTTTTAACCAGGTACGGGTCGCAGGCATGGTGGCCGGCTCCTCTGAAAGTTGGGTTCAGGGTTGCCAGCTCAGTGTTGCCCTGTCTGCTGATCCAGGGTCGCCGCGGGGGCGAGGTGCGGAGTTTCGAACAAAAAAGCTTTGCGGGCAAGCCCGGTCCGACCAGACGATGCCAAACCCTGTGGGAGCCGGGCTTGCCCGCGATGCAGGCACCTCGGTTTTTCAGCGATACCGAGGTGATGCTATCGCAGCGGTGCGGCGATCCGACAAGCCAGCTCCCACAGGGTGCGGTGGTGTTACCAGGGAATGGTCTCACCCCTGTAGTTCACAAAATGATGCCCGCCCTTGCCGGCATACGCATTCACCTGATCGATCAGCCCGCGGGTGCTGGTTTCCACATCAATGTCCGCGCCTTCACCGCCCATATCAGTCTTCACCCAACCCGGATGCAGCGACAGCACGGTGAGTTTCTGTTCGCCCAATTGGGTGACGAAGCTGTTGGTCATGGAGTTCAGCGCCGCCTTGCTGGCCTTGTACAGCGCCAGCTCCGGCGCGTCGGGCATGGTCACGCTGCCCAGCACCGAACTCATGAACGCCAGCACGCCGCTGTCTTCACGAATCTGCCCGACAAATCGCTGGGCCAGATTGATCGGCGCCACGGCGTTGGTGAAGAACAATTGACCGACCTCGGCCAACGTCGCGCCGCCCGGCGTCTGGACCTCCGGCCCCTTGACCCCGGCATTCACGAACAACAAGTCGAACACTTCACCCTTGAGTTGTTGGCTAAGGGCGATGACTGCTTGCTGATCGTCCATGTCGAGTTTTTCGATCCGCACCTTGCCCAACGCTTGCAAGGCTTCGGCGCTCTGCGGGTTACGCACGGTGGCGGTGACTTGCCAGCCGTCGGCCAGCAGGGTTTTCACCAGACCGAGGCCCAAGCCCCGGGAGGCGCCGATGATGAGTGCGGTTTTTGCCGTAGACATGAATGGCTTCCTAGATAGATGAGAATCACGGATTTAATGGACAACGCTGGCCGAGTCGATGTTGCAGTTCCTGACGCAAGACGTCGAGTTCGGCGATGCGGGTTTCGATCAGGTTCAGTTTGTCTTGCAACAGCCGGGTAACGGCATTGGCTGGGTCGGGCGCCTGCCACAGCGCAGCGACACTGCTGCCGATCTCACCAAGGGTAAAGCCCCGCCGCTGAGCCGAATCTTGGTGTCTCGAGAGGGCTTGACCCTGGAGCATACTCCAGGCTTTAGCCTTGTTGCTCCCTGAATTTATAGAGCAATGCCGATGTGGACTTCAACGCAATATCGTCAAGTGGTGCGTGGCAGTGCGTGGTACGACCTGATCGTGACCGCTGCTTTTGTGACACCGTGGAGTTTTGCGGCGTTGCATGGCGTGTTGTTGAGCCTGAGTCAGACTTTCAATCTGCCAGGCGAGCTGCCGCCGTTCGAGCCGATGCATATGCTGATGGCGAATTTATTGGGTTCGATTGTGTGCGTCTGGGCGGTGCTGCGGATTCGTGATCCGCAGTTGGTGTTTGGGCGGTATGACGCGGTGGGGAGGTTTCTGTTTTCGGCTTGGCAACTGTATGCCTTGCTCCACGGCGCCAGTTCATTGCTGGTTGTTTTCTTGGTCTTTGAATTGGCGTGGGGCGTTGTTCAGGTGATGCCTGTTCGGGCGCCATCGCGGGCAAGCCCGCTCCCACAGTGATTTTGGCGAACACGGAATTTTCGATCGACACAAAACTTGTGGGAGCGGGCTTGCCCGCGATGAGGCCCTTGAAGCCAACCCTAATGCCCGGCCTGCCACGGCTGCCCCAACGAAACCGGCGCATACAACCGTGTGCGCACGGCATCCCGGGACAGCAGCACCAACACCACAATGGTCGCGACATACGGCAGCATCGCCAACAGGCTCGACGGAATCGCCAGCCCTAACCCCTGCGCCACCAAATGCAGGATGCTGGCGAGACCGAACAGATACGCCCCGAGCAGCAATCGCCACACCCGCCAACTGGCAAACACCACCAGCGCCAGGGCAATCCAGCCACGACCGGCGCTCATGTTTTCCGCCCACATCGGCGTGTACGCCAGGGACAAATAAGCCCCGGCCAACCCCGCCATTGCGCCGCCAAACAGCACCGCCAGCTTACGCACGCGCAACACCGGCAAGCCCATGGCACTAGCGGCATCCGGGTTTTCGCCGACTGCCTGAATAATCAACCCGACGCGACTTTTCAGAATCACCCAGGCCACTAACGTGAACAGCGCGAACGACAGATACACCAACAAGTCCTGGGCAAACAGCATCCGCCCGATCAGCGGGATTTCACTCAACAACGGAATCGCCACTGGCTCAAAACCCGCCAACGGTTTGCCAACCCACGCTGCGCCGACAAAGGTCGACAGGCCCACGCCGAAGATCGTCAACGCCAACCCGGTCGCCACCTGATTGGCATTGAACACCAGTGCCACCAAGGCAAACAGCGACGACAACAGCATCCCGGCGAGCATTGCCAGCAACACGCCAAACCAGAGATTGCCGCTGTTCAGCGCGACGATAAAACCGATCACCGCGCCAAACAGCATCATGCCTTCCTGCCCGAGATTGAGGACGCCACTCTTCTCGCAAATCAGCTCGCCCAGCGCCACCAGCAACAACGGCGTACCGCAACGGACCATGGCGTAGAAAATATTGCTCAGCAGATCGATATCCATCACAAGGCTCCTGCGTGTACGGCGGTGGTTGGTGCACGGCGAGCCCAGCGCAGGTTCAAACGCGGTCGGTAGAGAATCAGTACGTCACAGGCCAGCAGGAAAAACAGCATCATCCCCTGGAACAATTGAGTGATGGCTTGCGGCAGGTTCATGCTCATCTGCGCGCTCTCGCCACCGATGTACAGCAGCGCCATCAACAGGCTGGAAAACAGAATGCCGATGGGATTCAGTCGCCCGAGAAACGCCACGGTGATCGCCGCGTAGCCGTAACCCGGCGAGACTTGAGGCACCAGTTGGCCGATCGGCCCGGTGACTTCGCACACGCCGGCCAGCCCCGCCAAACCGCCGCTGATCAACAGCGCCAGCCAGATCAGCCGCTTCTCGCGAAAGCCGACAAAACCGGCGGCGCGCTTGTCCAGCCCAAGCACTTTGATCTGGAAGCCGACAAAGCTTTTCTGCAGCAACACCCACACCGCTACCAGCGCGAGCAAGGCGAAATACACACCGGCGTGAACCCGGCCATCCTCCATCAACAGCGGCAGTCGACTGGCATCGCCGAACATCGCCGACTCTGGAAAGTTGAACCCGGCCGGGTCCTTCAGCGGGCCGTGGACGCAGAACAGCAGCAGGTTCAGGGCGATGTAATTGAGCATGATGCTGGTGAGGATTTCATTGGCGTTGAAGCGCGTGCGCAACCATGCAGTCAACCCGGCCCACGCGGCGCCGGCCAAGGTGCCGACCATCAGGATTAGCACCAGCGCCCAGCGACTTTGCATATCGATAATGTTCACTGCCAACGCACTGCCGGCGAGGGCGCCGAGCAGCAACTGACCTTCGGCGCCGATGTTCCAGATCCGCGCCTGATACGCCACCGCCAGGCCCAATGCACAGAGCAGAATCGGCAACGCTTTGACCAACAATTCGGAGACGCCATAAAGATCGCTGATCGGTGCAATCAGCAACGTGTGCAAGGTCAGCAACGGATCGTGGCCCAGCGCGATAAACAGCAATGAGCCGCAGCCCAGCGTCAACACGGCCGCCAGCAAGGGCGAGCACCACAACATCAGGCGCGATTGCTGGCCACGGGGTTCGAGAGAAAGCAGCATGTGAAACTCCGTTAAAGCGCTACGGGGGCAGGTGATTGAGGCGCGTCGAACTGGCCGGCCATCCAGCCGCCGACGTCGCTCAGATGGGTGTCGACGGTGGCCTGCAATGGCGACAGTCGACCGCCGCACAGGGCGCCGAGGCGGTCGCTGATCTGGAACAGTTCGTCGAGGTCCTCAGAGATCACCAGAATCGCCGCGCCAGCATCGCGCAAGGCAATCAACGCCCGGTGAATGGTCGCGGCCGCGCCGACGTCCACACCCCAGGTCGGGTGCGCGGCCACCAGCAATTTAGGCTGCTGAAGGATCTCCCGGCCGAGGATGAATTTTTGCAAGTTGCCGCCGGACAGGCTGCGAGCAGGCGCCTGGGCATCAGGTGTCTTGACCCCGAAGCGGCGAATGATGTCTTCGGCCAGCGCTTCGACCTTGCCGCGCTGGATCAGGCCGTTGCTGACCAGCCCCTGTTGAAACGCGGTGAGCAGGGCGTTATCTGCCAAGCTCAGCTCCGGCACCGCGCCATGGCCCAGACGCTCGGCGGGGACGAATGCCAAGCCAAGTTTACGTCGAGCATCCGGTCGCAAATGGGCCACCGGTTGCCCGCCGAAACTGATTGTTGCGCTGTCATCGCGGGGCAACCGTTCTTCACCACTGAGCAAGGCCAGCAACTCATCCTGACCATTGCCTGCCACCCCGGCGACCCCCACGATTTCGCCGCTGCGCACGTCGAAATCAATATTCTTCAGAGAGCAGCCGAACGGGTCCGGGTTGTGCCAGGACAACCCCGTCACGTTCAAAAACGCATCAGCGCCTATGACCTTTGGATAGTCGGTGATCAGCTCGGCGGCTTCACCAACCATCAATTGCGCCAGTTGCCGATCCGAGCACTCCGCCGGCACGCAATGCCCGGCCACCCGACCGCCGCGCAACACCGTAGCGCTGTGGCACAACGCGCGCACTTCGCCGAGCTTATGGCTGATAAACAGAATGCTGCAGCCCTCGGTGGCCAGTCGGCGCAAAGTGACGAACAACTCATCGGCCTCTTGTGGAGTCAGTACCGACGTAGGCTCATCGAGAATCAACAGGCGAATGTCTTGCATCAGGCAGCGAATGATTTCCACCCGTTGACGCTCGCCGATGGACAGGCTGTGGACAAGTCGCTCCGGTTCCAGGGCCATGCCGTAGCGTTGGGACACTTCACGAATCTTCGGCTCAAGCTGCTTCGGTGTTCCTGCCGCTGCGCCCATTGCCAGCGCGATGTTCTGCGCCACGCTCAGGGTTTCGAACAGCGAGAAATGCTGGAACACCATGCCAATCCCGAGGCCGCGAGCCTGGGCCGGATTGCGCATGGTCACGCGCTGGCCCTGCCAGATCATTTCCCCTGAGTCGGCGTGAGTGACGCCGTAGATGATCTTCATCAGGGTACTTTTGCCCGCACCGTTTTCGCCGAGCAGGGCGTGGATTTCACCGGGCGCAATGCTCAAGTCGATGGCATCGTTGGCCAGGCAACCGGGGTAACGTTTGCTGATTCTGCGCAGTTGCAGGCGAGGTATTTGATCGGGGATCGGCACGGGGTTGGACATGACAGGCTCAGGTCGACAGAAGTTATACCTGGGAATAAAGCAATTTCCTGGCCATTGAGTCAGGAAATCGGCAAAGCCTTGCTGGCATAGGCGTTGTGGAGGATGCCCCGTCATATTCCAATTCCGAATCAGGCACCACTTGAGGGCACGTTCCTTGATCAGGCTCTGGTTTTGCGCGCGGTGAATTGATCAAAAAACGAGCAATACCCTGCAAGCTATGTCGGACATGGGGCTGCGCCAGCCATGAACGGGTTATCCACAGGTTGTTCCACAGTATTTGTGCGCAAGCCGACTGGAGGGGCATAAGCACTGAGGGGCTTTCTTCTAATGGCGATAAACCGCTCTAACTGATTGTTTTTACGTGGAATAAATGTTGTTGCTGGGAATTTGGATGAAAAATGAGCAAAGCCCGCAAAGCCGCATGACAGAAGGGTTACAGCGGAATGTGCTCAGGTTATCCACAGCCGGGTGCACAGCAGATGTGGGCAAGTATCGAGAGTAAAGAAAACCGGGCTGCCCCAAAAGATCGCAGCGCCCACAGGCGCGTAGGAGCTGTCGCAGGCTGCGATTTTTTGATCTTTTATCGCTGCAACAAAATGCGCCCGCGACTCAAATCCGCCAGCTGCATCTGCAAAGTCTCTATTTGCCCCTCGCCGATCGCCAATTGCAGTTCCACGCCATTGGCCGTGAAGGTTTCTTCCACGACCAAACCGCCCAGTTCCGCTACCCGAAGCTTCACCAGCGCCAACTCGCCAAACGCACAGGCACAACTGACCGGCACCCGGCTGATCAGCTCGACCTTCGGCGCCCCTTGCAGGCATTTGTTGGCGCCGCCGCCATAGGCCCGGGCGAGGCCGCCGGTGCCCAGTTGAATGCCGCCATACCAGCGGATCACCAGCACCGCGACCTGATCGCAATCCTGCGCTTCGATCGCTGCCAGAATCGGCCGGCCAGCGGTGCCGCCGGGTTCGCCATCGTCATTGCTGCGGTATTGATCGCCGAGTTTCCATGCCCAGCAATTGTGCGAGGCGTTCAAATCACTGTGCTGCTCGATGAACGCCTGGGCGTCGACTGCGCTAGTGATTGGCCCGGCGAGGGTGATGAAGCGGCTTTTGCGAATCTCTTCGCGGTATTCGCAAAAGCCGCTGAGGGTAAAAGGCATAGGTGTCTTAGATAGCAGGCGTCAGGCCGCAGCCTTTGAGAATGATGCGGATCAGGTTGTTGCCGGCGTCTTCCATGTCTTGCTTGGTCAACTTGGTGCGCCCGGTGACACGGCAGATTTGCGTGGCAAAATCGGCGTAATGCTGGGTGCTGCCCCACAGCAGGAAGATCAGGTGCACCGGGTCGACCGGGTCCATTTTGCCGGCGTCGATCCACGCCTGGAACACTGCGGCCCGGCCCTGAAACCAGATGCGATAGTCCTGGTTGAAATGCGCGCTCAGGCATTCGCCGCCGCTGATGACCTCCATGGCGAAGACCCGCGAAGCCTGCGGCTGGCGTCGGGAGAATTCCATTTTTGCGCGAATGTATCGAGTCAATGCTTCTGCCGGATCATCCTCGACGGTCAGGGTATTGAAGGTGCTGTCCCACAATTCAAGGATGTTACTCAGCACCGCCACGTACAAACCGAGTTTGTTGGTGAAGTAGTAATGCAGATTCGCTTTGGGCAACCCCGCATTCTGCGCGATGGTGTTCATGCTGGTGCCTTTGAACCCGTGACGGGCGAACTCGTCTTCGGCGGCTTTGATGATGGTCTCTTCGTTCTTCTGACGAATGCGGCTGGCGGGTTTGCCGCCGTGGGCTGGGACTTCAAAGGTCATAGGCACTTCCGAACAGGTAAATGGGTGCAACCAGATGCGTTGATAGCGCACCCGCAGGCCGCAGACAAGTCCTGTCGCGATAAAACCTTGACCACCGCAATTCCACAGGGATTTTCTTGTTCAACGCGTCGCTGCCAGGCTCTCCAGAAAACTCTCCAGCACCAAGTGGGGACGACGGCCCTTGCGGGTGACCGATGCCAGACTCAGGTCATAAAAACGCGCCTTGGGTTTCAGTGCACGCAATCGGCCCTGCTGCACCCAGAGGCTGGCGTAATGATCCGGCAGATAACCGATGTAGCGCCCGGTCAGAATCAGAAATGCCATGCCTTCGCGATCCGACGCACTGGCGGTGCAGTTGAGCGCTTGATAATGGGCCTGGATCTCGGCGGGCAAACGGAAGGTCGGGGCGATGGCGTCCTGGCTATTGAGGCGTTCATCGTCCAGCTGTTTGTCGTCGACATAGAACAACGGATGGCCGACCGCGCAATACAGCAGCGAACGTTCGCTGTAGAGCGGCTGATATTCCAGACCCGATAGCGCGCTGGCTTGCGGCACCACGCCGACGTGCAAGCGACCGTCGAGCACGCCTTGTTCGACTTCATTGGGCGCGATCATGCGGATCTGGATCTGTACATCCGGACCACGCTCCTTCAACTGCGCCAGGGCATGGGTGATGCGCATATGGGGCAGGGTGACCAGGTTGTCGGTCAGGCCAATGGTCAACTCACCGCGCAAATGTTGGTGGAGGCCGTTGACCTCGGTGCGGAAACTTTCCAGCGCACTTAATAGCTGTAGCGCTGATTGGTAGACCTCGCGGCCTTCTTCGGTCAGGGAAAAACCGGCGCGACCGCGTTGGCACAGACGCAGGCCGAGACGTTGCTCCAGATCGCTCATCTGCTGGCTGATCGCCGAGCGACCGATACCCAGCACCGACTCTGCCGCGGAGAAGCCGCCGCATTCCACGACGCTGCGAAAAATCCGCAACAGGCGGATATCAAAGTCACTGACTTGCGCCAGCGGATCGGGACGACGGCTGCTCATGCTTTGTTTACTCAAAGTTTAGTAGCTGGCTGACTGAAGGTTAGAAAAGTTGGATTTCACCGACTTTATCTCCGTGGCAATTTAGCTGCAAGAAAGCTTTTCATCTCCACGCCGCTTATTGCCCTGCGAGGTTTTGCCCATGAACGTGCCTGAAAACGCCCCGACTTCCCTGGCCAGCCAGCTCAAGCTCGATGCTCACTGGATGCCCTACACCGCGAACCGCAATTTCCAGCGCGACCCGCGACTGATCGTGGCTGCCGAGGGCAGTTGGCTGACAGACGACAAGGGCCGCAAGGTCTACGATTCGCTCTCGGGTCTGTGGACCTGCGGCGCCGGACACACCCGCAAGGAAATCCAGGAAGCGGTGGCCAAGCAACTGGGCACCCTCGATTACTCGCCGGGCTTCCAGTACGGTCATCCGCTGTCGTTCCAGTTGGCCGAGAAAATCACCGACCTGACGCCGGGCAATCTGAATCACGTGTTCTTCACCGACTCGGGTTCCGAGTGTGCAGACACAGCGGTGAAAATGGTGCGTGCTTACTGGCGCCTTAAAGGCCAGGCCACCAAAACCAAAATGATCGGTCGTGCTCGTGGTTATCACGGCGTGAACATCGCCGGCACCAGCCTCGGCGGCGTGAACGGCAACCGCAAACTGTTCGGTCAGGCGATGATGGACGTCGATCACCTGCCGCACACTTTGCTGGCGAGCAATGCGTTTTCCCGTGGGATGCCGGAGCAAGGTGGTATCGCCCTGGCCGATGAACTGCTCAAGCTGATCGAGTTGCACGATGCCTCGAACATTGCTGCGGTATTCGTCGAACCAATGGCCGGTTCCGCTGGCGTTCTGGTTCCGCCACAGGGTTACCTCAAGCGTCTGCGCGAAATCTGCGATCAGCACAACATCCTGCTGGTGTTCGACGAAGTGATCACCGGTTTCGGCCGTACCGGTTCGATGTTCGGCGCCGACAGCTTCGGCGTGACTCCGGACCTGATGTGCATCGCCAAGCAAGTCACTAACGGTGCGATCCCGATGGGCGCGGTGATTGCCAGCTCCGAGATCTACCAGACCTTCATGAACCAGGCGACGCCTGAGTACGCGGTGGAATTCCCGCACGGCTACACCTATTCCGCGCACCCGGTGGCTTGCGCCGCAGGCCTGGCAGCACTCGATCTGCTGCAAAAGGAAAACCTGGTGCAAAGCGTGGCGGAAGTGGCGCCGCATTTCGAAAATGCATTGCATGGCCTGAAGGGCTCGAAAAACGTCATCGACATTCGTAACTACGGGTTGGCCGGTGCTATCCAGATTGCGCCTCGCGACGGCGATGCCATCGTGCGTCCGTTCGAAGCCGGCATGGCTCTGTGGAAAGCCGGGTTCTACGTGCGCTTCGGCGGCGACACCCTGCAGTTCGGCCCAACCTTCAACAGCAAGCCGCAAGACCTCGATCGTCTATTCGACGCGGTCGGCGAAGTGCTGAACAAAATCGACTGATTTTTCCCTCTATATATAGGCGTCCTCTCGCGGGCGCCTGTGGACAACTTTTCAGGAGCCCCGCATGAGTCTTATCCCACATTTGATCAATGGCGAACTGGTGATCGAAGACGGTCGCACGGCCGACGTGTTCAACCCGTCCACCGGTCAGGCGATCCACAAGCTGCCATTGGCCAGCCGTGAAACCATTCAAAAAGCCATCGACTCGGCCAAAGCTGCGTTCCCGGCCTGGCGTAACACTCCGCCGGCCAAGCGTGCTCAGGTGATGTTCCGCTTCAAGCAATTGCTGGAGCAGAACGAAGCCCGCATCGCACAACTGATCAGTGAAGAACATGGCAAGACCCTGGAAGATGCGGCCGGTGAATTGAAGCGCGGGATCGAGAACGTCGAGTTCGCCTGTGCTGCACCGGAAATTCTCAAGGGCGAGTACAGCCGTAACGTAGGGCCGAACATTGATGCCTGGTCGGACTTCCAGCCATTGGGTGTGGTGGCCGGTATTACTCCGTTCAACTTCCCGGCCATGGTGCCGCTGTGGATGTATCCGTTGGCAATCGTCTGCGGCAACTGCTTTATTCTGAAACCGTCCGAGCGCGATCCAAGCTCGACGCTGCTGATTGCTCAGCTGCTGTTGGAAGCCGGCCTGCCGAAAGGCGTGCTGAGTGTGGTGCATGGCGACAAGGCTGCGGTGGATGCCTTGATTGAAGCGCCGGAAGTCAAAGCGCTGAGCTTTGTCGGTTCGACGCCGATTGCCGAATACATTTACGCCGAAGGCACCAAGCGCGGCAAACGCGTCCAGGCGCTGGGCGGGGCGAAGAACCACGCGGTATTGATGCCGGATGCGGATCTGGATAACGCAGTCAGCGCATTGATGGGCGCGGCGTACGGTTCGTGCGGTGAGCGCTGCATGGCAATCTCGGTGGCCGTCTGCGTCGGCGACCAGGTGGCTGATGCGCTGGTGGCCAAACTGGTGCCTCAGGTCAAAGCGTTGAAAATCGGTGCCGGTACGACCTGCGGCCTGGATATGGGGCCGCTGGTTTCCGGTCAGGCTCGCGATAAAGTCAGTGGCTATATAGAAGACGGCGTTTCAGCAGGTGCAACCTTGGTTGTGGATGGTCGTGGTCTGAGCGTGGCCGGTCATGAGGAAGGTTTCTTCCTCGGCGGCTGCCTGTTCGATAACGTCACGCCAGAAATGCGCATCTATAAAGAAGAGATCTTCGGGCCGGTGCTGTGCGTCGTTCGGGTCAATAGCCTGGAAGAGGCGATGCAACTGATCAACGATCACGAATATGGCAACGGCACTTGTATCTTCACGCGTGATGGGGAAGCGGCGCGGTTGTTCTGCGATGAGATTGAAGTGGGCATGGTCGGCGTCAACGTGCCATTGCCGGTGCCAGTGGCTTATCACAGCTTTGGCGGCTGGAAGCGTTCGCTGTTTGGCGATCTGCATGCGTATGGTCCGGATGGCGTGCGTTTCTACACTCGTCGCAAGGCTATTACCCAGCGCTGGCCGCAACGAGCGAGCCATGAGGCTTCGCAGTTCGCATTCCCTAGCTTGTAAGTAGAAGGGCAGAAGGCCGACCTCTTGAGGTCGGCCTTCGTGTTTTCGGGCTTTTTGGACTTATATGACAGAAATGTGAAAATTGGTGTTGACGGCAGATTCTGAAAGCCTATAATTCGCCCCACTTCCGGCGCAGTCGAAACGGAAAAATCCTTGGTAAACAAAGAGTTACGCAGTTTTCGACAGCGGTTACGCTTCAGTTCATCGAAGCCAGAAGGAGTTGGTAAGGCAGTGTGTTTTCGCCTTATTAACGGTTCGATCATCTCGGTCGAAAGCGGAGAAAAAGAGGTGTTGACAGCAGCGAGTAACGCTGTAGAATTCGCCTCCCGCTAACGAGAGATCGGAAGCGCAAGTGGTTGAAGTTGTTAAAGATTTACAAGCGAAACTTTGAAAACTTCTGAAAATAACCGCTTGACAGCAACAGAGGCTGCTGTAGAATGCGCGCCTCGGTTGAGACGAAAGATCTTAACCAACCGCTCTTTAACAACTGAATCAAGCAATTCGTGTGGGTGCTTGTGGAGTCAGAC